>JAGBFY010000524.1 GCA_017936245.1 Kiritimatiellia bacterium | reverse complement strand
GGAGAGGTGACTTTTTTTTCGTGCCGCCAGTGCGTGAACTGTGCTCGGCGCGGGGTCGTCCCGCCAGCCCCAAAAAAATTGGGGAACCTCCAGTTTCTGACCCTATTGAATCTGATGCCGTGTTTTGATACAATCACGGGCATCAAGACATCAAGAGTCGATGAGCTGAAAGGCGAGTCGTACCAACCGAGTGGAACACCACGGTGGTAGCCGAAAGGCGATGTGCCCGAAAGGGAAACATGTTCTAGTATAACCGTTCGTCTTGATTGCAAGATGGGCGGTTTTTCGTTTGTGGGGATTGTCCCTCTCCTGATGGCTTGACGAAGGAGAAAAACAATGAACAACTGTTCCGAGTATGTAAGTTCTGGCCATCCGGACAAGGCTGCCGACCTCATCGCCTCTTATCTGCTTGACGAGTATATCAGGCATGATCCTAAGACGAGATTCGCTCTTGAGGTTCAGCTGAAAGACCACATCTGCAACCTTGTGGGCGAAGTGACTTCCGCCTGGCAACCCAGCCAAGAGGAGATAGGCGATCTTGTAAGGGATGCCATTCGCAATGTAGGCTATACGGCGGAGTATGCCGCCAGATGGCCCGAAGGGGCGACACTCAATGCCGACAAGGTTGTGGTGAACAGCTATATCGGTCAGCAGTCTCCCGACATTGCACAGGGTGTTGATGGAGAAGGATGGGGCGATCAGGGGATTTTCTGCGGAATGGCTACTGATGAAAGCCGGTTTGGATATATGCCCCGTGACCGCTATTTCGCCCATGAGATCGGCAAGCGGCTGTACAATGCCGCATTGAAGAACGAAATACCCGTTGGTCTGGACATCAAGACACTTGTCTCCCTGAATGACGGAAACGATGCGGAGCAGGTGATTGTCGCATCTCCTATGCTGCCGGAGAACGAAAGGGCGGCGAAGCGGGCGATTGCTGATATTGTGCAAGAAGTTCTTGCGGATCACCACTGCAAGTGCGGAGAGCTCATAATCAACGGCACTGGAGCCTATGTGGTCCATTCCTCTGTTGGCGATGCGGGAGTTGTCGGACGGAAATTGGCTGTCGATTTCTACGGCTTGAACTGTCCTGTCGGCGGCGGATGTCCGTGGGGTAAATGCGGCACCAAGGCGGATGTCACTTTGAACATCGCCGCCAGATATTTTGCCCTGAAGGAGCTGCTTGCCGGTCCGGGAGAACACAAGATGGTGTACACCAAGATATCATGCTGCATAGGGCAGAGCAAATGCCTTGTGGCATATCTTGACGAAAAGCACGAGTTGTTCAAGCAGGAGCAGATGGACATCGTACCTTCCGGGATTATTCATAAGCTCGGGTTGGACGGCTCCGGGTGGGGTGACATGTTCTTCCGTCTCTGCCGGAATGACTTGTTCGCCTATGCGGACATTCTCGCACAGAATGAGGCGGGAATCGATGGTGCGAACACTCCTGAGATATGAGGTATATCGCGTCGCGGGCGCATCTCGTCTTTGCGTTGAAATCAACTGCCGTTTTTAGCTCGACTTTCCCTAGTCATACCGACAGGAAAGGCACGAGCTAAAGACGAAAAATACGAAAAGTGCTTTAAAAGGAGGGGGGTAAGAAGTGGTGGCCAGGAGCGGGATCGAACCGCTGACACACGGATTTTCAGTCCGTTGCTCTACCAACTGAGCTACCTAGCCACAGCGGAAAGGGTGAAATGGTAGGAGCGCAGGGATTCGAACCCTGGACCCAGTGATTAAGAGTCACTTGCTCTACCGACTGAGCTACGCTCCCATCTCACATGTTGCCACGCTTCAAGAAATGGAGCGAGCTAAGGGACTCGAACCCTCGACAACCACCTTGGCAAGGTGGCACTCTACCAACTGAGTTAAGCTCGCAAAACCTTGTGTCGTGAAAACAGGTGTGTAAGATACCATATCCCGGTATTCAGTGCAAGAGGTTTTTTAAAAAAATTTAAAAAAGTTTTTTAAAGTAAAATACACCGCCATGTATTCAATGAAAATAAAAGTTAGTGCTGCGTTCGGAATTCCGGTTTGTCTGGATTTCTCACTCATCATTCTCCTGTTCCTCTTCATGATGGACATGGGTCGTTCATTTACGGCCTGAGTTTCGTGATGGCGTAGTGCGTTTCCGTCCTCACTTCTTCCCGTTCACCGAGCCGAGCGTATAGGTCGACTTACGTTGCCACATGTGCAAGGGCGCGGGCTGCGACGAAAGGCTCGTGGCGGAAGATCCGTCTCATATCCTGAGTTGAGCGCTGCTGCATTCCCAGATGATGAAGCAGACGGTATCTACAGCAGATTCCCGTCGTTGGGGTTTGCAGATGATTTTCTGACTATGAGCGGAGCGTCGAGTAGAATCTCTCTGTGATCGTTCTGCGGATAGCGGATACGGGCGAGAAGGGTCTTGAACGCCGTTTTCGCAATCAGTCCTGCGGGCTGGCGGATAGTGGTCAGAGGCGGCACGGATGAACGGGCGAACGATCCGTCGTCGAATCCCGTGACCGCTACATCCTCAGGTACGCGCTTGCCTATAGACTTCAGACTTTCCACAAGCATGGATGCAGCTCTGTCGTTGCCGCAGGCGATTGCATCAGGATGCCGCCTCGAACGAAAAAGAGTCCGTAGCGCTTCGAGGTCGTCCGGAGGGAAACGCAAAGTATGCACTCCGTCATTGATTCCGCGTACGGCGACCTCGCCTGCGATACCGAAAAGACGGTTCTCCCAGTTGGCGTTGGATCCGATTTCAACGCCAGACATCATGAATGCGAGCCGACGTCTCCCTGTATCCAGCAGATGGGCGGCTATGCGACGTCCCGCGCTCACATTGTCCACCGCCACAAGATCGCAGTCGGATCTTTCAGGACGAGGCGAAATATCCGAGTCGATAAGTACAACGGGAGTTTCCGTGTGCTGGAATATGCTCAATATCTCGTTGTTTGCTTTGCTGTGTTTTGGATTTAGGTGCGGACGAAATATCACACCCTCAACCCTGTCAATTGCAAGTTTTCTTGCTGCCCTGCGTATGTCTTTTACGATTTGAGACCCCGCTGCGTTCCATGAGGTTTCCAGACGTATTTTGTAGCCCAGTTTCGCGGCGCAGCTTTCAAGTTCGGATTTCAGGGATGCGAAGAAGCTTGCGGAGGAGAAGTCTGGTATCAGCAATCCGATAATGCCGGTCTTGCGTTCGCCGCGTTTGGTGATGAATGCGCCTTTCCCTTTTACCGTCTCTATAAGTCCTTCTTTCTGCAGAAGGGCAAGAGCCTGTCTGACGGTGTTTCTCGCCGCCGTGAACCGGCGGCAAAGTTCAGGTTCGCTTGGAAGGCGGTTCGCTGGTTCAAATTCCCGCTCCGTTATGCTCTTCTTGAGCGCAGAATATATCTCCAAATATTTCATGGGACAAAGTATATCAGAGCGCTGAAAACTTGTCTATACAGGTATTGAACGTTATTTGATATCCTGTGTTCCGAAGAGACGAATAACACGGCTGCTCCGGCCCTTTGTCCGCGTGACAATTCGTGTCTGTTCGCCTTTGTCAAGGGCGCAGACGGCAAGGTCGGTCTCTATTTGAATCTGCTGGTCAACGCACTCAATGAACGGGAGCACGTGCGCATCGCCCGGGACTATCCGCCTGATTCCGGCTACAGTTCAAAGCAGGTCGAGTATGACAAGAATTTTCAGGCGTCAGGGCTGTTCGGCCCGATTGTGTTGAAAGCTATCGTGCGCTGAAAAGAATGTTGAGGATCCAGGATTTCGGCATGGTCGTGGACAGTTGGGAGTGTTTCAGGGACAACTTTAGCGTGTGCCGGTGGTGGATGCATTCGTAAAGTGTTTTCTTGTTTTTCTGATGATCTTTCTTGGATATGGGGATTCCTTTTTATGGTAAAATACTCCGTCATGTTTCCAAGAAAAATAAAAGTTTGCGATGCGTTCGGAATTCCGGTTTATCTGGATTTCTCACTCATCATCCTTCTGCTCCTCTTCGTGATGGACTTTGGGTCGTTCATTTACGGCCTAAGTTTCGCGATGGCGCTCGCGCTTTCCATACTGGCGCACGAGCTTGGCCATGCATTGACAGCGCGCGTGTTCGGCTATCGCACTCGCGATATAACGTTGTCGCTGCTCGGCGGCTGTGCTTCGCTCATCGCGCTGCCGCGCAAACCGTGGCAGGAGTTCCTGACTGCGTTCATGGGACCAGCCATATCATTTCTGATTTCGGGGTTTGCGTGGTTCTCGCTCAACTTCCTTCCCATCTCGAGTCCGTGGACCGCCAACACTCTCTACTATACGATGTGGATGAATGTGATGCTTGGTGGATTCAATCTCCTTCCGGGATTTCCGATGGATGGCGGGCGCATCTTCCGTTCGGTGGCGAGTCTGTTTACTACACGCTCGAAGGCAACGTATGCCGCCATGATTGTCGGACGTGGCTTTGCGATTCTGCTTGGCCTGAGGGGATTGCATTCCATTGTGTCCGGCGGAGGATGGGGGTTCATTTCGATTCTCATTGCGTGGATGATTTGGCGTGAAGGATGGCGCGAGTATCAGATTGCGCGCATGGAGGAGAGTGCGTACGGCGGCTGGAGCAGCTGGAGCGCACGTGTTTCGCCGCCGCCTTATGGTGGAGATGACGACGAGGTGGAGATCAGGAAGAATTGAGTGTGGGTGAGTTTGGTTTCTGGTTTTGAGAGTTGATTTATTGCAAACGATTAAATAAAACGAAAGGTAAACAAAATGGAAAGTCTGAATGTAAAGCCGGCAGGTTCGTGCATGTGGGATGCGGCGAGCCTTGGAGAGATCATGCTTCGTCTTGATCCGGGCGATGGTCGTATCCACTGCACACGCGAGTTCAAGGTGTGGGAAGGCGGCGGCGAATACAATGTCGTGCGCGGTCTGCGCCGCTGCTTCGGTCTGAAGACCACGGCTGTTACGGCGTTCGCCGATAATCCTGTTGGGCGTCTCGTCGAGGATTTCATGCTTCAGGGCGGCGTTGATACATCGCACGTGCACTGGGCGAAATTCGACGGCATCGGCCGCGATGTCCGCAATGGACTCAACTTCGTCGAGCGAGGCTACGGATGCCGCGGTGCCCGTTCCTGCGCGGATCGCGGTCTTACCGCCGTCTCCCAGCTCAAGCCCGGTATGATCGACTGGGAGCAGCTTTTCGGCAAGGAGGGTGTGCGCTGGTTCCATACGGGTGGTATCTTTGCAGCTCTCTCCGCCACGACCGCAGAAGTGGCGATTGAGGCCCTCAAGGCGGCGAAGAAGTATGGCACGATCACGTCCTACGACCTCAACTACCGCGCTTCGCTTTGGAAATCCATCGGAGGACAGGCCAAGGCCCAGGAGGTCAACCGCGAAATCGCCAAGTACGTTGACGTAATGATCGGCAACGAGGAAGACTTCACGGCCGCTCTCGGAATCGAGGTCGAGGGTGTTGACGAGAACCTCACCACTCTTCCGATCGAAGGCTTCCGCCGCATGATCGAGACCGCGGTCAAGCAGTATCCGAACTTCAAGGCCGTCGCCACGACGCTCCGCAGCGTGAAGTCCGCTACCATCAACGACTGGAGCGCGCTCTGCTGGTACAAGGGCGAGCTGCATCACTCCATCGAGCGTCCCGGCCTTGAGATCTACGACCGTGTCGGCGGCGGCGATTCGTTCGCGTCCGGACTCATCTACGGCTTCATGACGTTTGACGACGCCGAAAAGGCGGTCAACTACGGCGCGGCGCACGGTGCGCTTGCGATGACCACACCCGGCGACACGTCGATGGCGACGAAGGCCGATGTGGAGAAGCTTGTCGGCGGCGGCGGTGCCCGTGTTGACCGCTAATGCGGGACGTCAGGTAGTTTTCTGGCTTTATGGCTGAAGACTGGTTGGATATAAACGCAGATCCCGTGCACGTGAAGCGCGAACGCGCCAAGGCGCGGGATCTGCGTGCAACGGACTGGTGGCGAGCGCAGCTCGCAAAGGGTGTGTGCCATTACTGCCACCAGAACGTAGGCGCGGAGAATCTCACGATGGACCATGTGATTCCCGTCGCGCGAGGCGGTAGGTCGACGCGCGGAAATTGCGTTCCCTGCTGCAAGGAGTGCAACAACTCCAAGAAGGCGTACACCCCCGCCGAACAGATCCTGAACCGCCTGTTCGGGGAGTGATTTGCTTGCCGCCGATGGATGGCCTGTGTCGCGAACATAGTGTTATTCACGGGGGCATGGTATAATAGCGGGCATTATGGCGAATAAGGTGGAGATACTTGCTCCGGCAGGTGATATGACGTGTCTGCAGGCAGCTCTCGATGCGGGGGCTGATGCGGTTTACTTTGGTCTTGGCGAGTTCAACATGCGTCAACGCGCCGGAATCAATTTTACGGTGGCTGACCTGCCTGAGATCAAGCGGCGATGCGAGGAGGCGCGTCCGGGGAATGATCCGGTGAAGCGCTATCTCACGCTCAACTCCATCATCTTCGAGGATGAGATGGCGAAGGTGGATGAACTCATCGCGGCGGCAAAACCATATGTGGATGCTTTCATCGTCGCGGACTGGGGCGTTGTCGCCGTCTGCAAAAAACACGGTGTGCCGTTCCACGTCTCCACGCAGATGAGCATCTCCAATTCCACTGCCGTCAGGTTTCTCAGGGAACAGGGCGCTACGCGTGTCGTTCTGGCTCGTGAATGCACGCTTGACGAGGTACGTAGGATCGTCCGCGACGGCGGACTGGAGATAGAGTGTTTCGTCCATGGTGCGCAGTGCGTCGCTGAAAGCGGGAGGTGTCTCATGAGCCACGACGCATATGGTTGTAGCGCGAGCCGTGGGGAGTGCCGCCAGCCGTGCCGACGAACTTTCGTGCTGAAGGCGGTGGATCTCTATTCAGACGGCGAGGGGCGTCCTGTGCATGAATCTGATACGGAGTTCACGGTGACGCCGCACACCGTCCTTTCGGCCAAAGATCTCTGTTCGCTTCCTTTTGTGGATAAGCTCATCGAAGCAGGGATCGCATCATTCAAGATTGAAGGACGCGCCCGCAACCCTGAATATGTGATGACGGTTGTCGGTGCGTACCGCGAGGCTGTTGATGCCGTGCTCGCAGGCACATTCACCCCTGAGCTTGCCGAAACGCTTGTTGAGCGCACACGGCGTTTCTTCCACCGGGAGTATTCGAAAGGACTCTACTTCGGCCGTCCCGGCGTGGATCAGTTCACGGACGGGCCGAATTCCTTCGCCAAGGAGGTGAAGCGTCATTCGGGGGTTGTACTCGACTATTTCCTCAAGGCGAAGGTTGCGCAGGTAAAGATACAGGATGCCGTCCTCAAGGTCGGTGATCTCGTGCAGGTACATGGTCCTACTACCGGTGTGCAGGAATTCAGGATAGAATCGCTACGTCGTGATGACGAGATTCCGGAGATTGCGGAGAAGGGAACTTGGGTGACGTTCCCCGCACCGCGCTGCCGTGTGGGCGACAAGGTGTTTCTGATCTGCCCAACGGAACATGGTGGCTGTGCATGAAAAGGGCGTTCCTTCATGTCGCATTGTGCATTGCGCTGTGTCTGCCGCTCTGCGGGGCGAAGCGGCAGTCTGATATCGCAACGGATCTTCTCGGGTCCCTGATGAACTCAGCGTTGATGTTTCGTCCCAAGGGCGAGGTGCGTAATGAACTTGCCGAAGCGTCGATACATATCGCCCCTGACGAATGGGTCGAGATAGCGCAGGTGTTCATGGAGGTTGTGCTGGTAATCCAGAAGTCCGGAAAGCGGCGCGAGGCGCATCTTGCGAAGCTGAAGGCGCAGGGCATCGAGGAGGAACCGATGTCCGCCGCCGGAATTTCATTTGAGATTGAGGCGTTGGGGAACCGCTTCGCGTTCGACAGATACGGATACCTGCATTTCGACGACAGGTTTGTGAAGCCTGACGAACGCAGGCCGCTTGAGCGTCTGGAAGGGCTGTACCGCAAATTCCACAGGCGTTGGCTAGCCGCACAGTCGGCAAAAGCGAAGGGCGGGAAGAAGGTTCCTTCTGCAGCCACGATAGCGGACCGCGCGGCGGAATGGCGGGTGCGACGAGTGCCGGTTTTCAAGGGATTCGAGGACGACCGGTATCAGGAGCATGACGGACTTATCGTAAGGTGTGTGGACGAGTTCAACCGAAACAGGGCGGCATGGGCTGGTGCGACACCCGAACAGGCAAAGCGCATCCCTATGCTCACAACGGCGCTTGTTAAGTCCCACATGATAGAGGAGACCGGTGGGCGCGATGCGAAATCTCTGGCGGCATGGGATGTGGATCCTGAACAGGTGAATGTTCCTGGTGACTGGAGCGAAGCGAAAGAGAAGATTGGACTTAAAAAGCCGTCAAGACGCAACGAAGGGACTCCGGAACAGAACATCAGGGCGGCGATAAAGTTCCTTGTGCGGAAAGGGTTCGGCGCAAGCGGACAGCCCGCTTCCCGCAGGGCGAAAGGGGTGTTCGACGATTGGCAGACCGCCCTTCGCCGCTACAACGGCAGAAATGATGAGATGGTGGATGGGCGCAGCTACAGCGAAACCTACGCCGACCATATCGTGTCCAGGGCAAAGGATCCTTCGCGCTTTGTCGCCATCAGGAAAAGATTGAAAGAGTAGCAATCAAGGATGATATAATTCCCGGAAATGAAAACAAAAACGACTTCATCTGCCGTCTCAAAAATCCTTCTTTGGCTTCCGTTGGCATGCCTTGTCGGGTTTGCGATCGGATCATGGGGCGCGAAGGAAGAGCTTCGTGCGTTCAAGGAAAGCGTGAAGGAAGGACAGAAGGAGTCTGCCAGAAAGGCGGGTGGTTTCGATACCTTCGCCAACATGGTGAAGATTCCGGAGATGGCGCGCCGTCCTCGCAAGGGCAAGCATCCGGTGAAGAAGAGTTTCAAAGCCGTTTCGACAAATTCCGTGGAGAACTTAGTGATTTCTCAGGAAGCCGTTAAGAACAGTCAGACTACCAACGCAGTGGCGGAAAAGTCTCAGGATCGCAAAACGCCGCCGCGCCTTTCGCGCGAGGATCTCCGCGCCCGTATAGAGGAGGCTCAGGAGCTGTGGCGCACGAGGGTTGATGTCGCCCGTGCGCAATGGAAAGAGAAGTTGAAGCTTTCGGGCGAATCCGAAAAGTCGTTCGATGCCGCGCTTCAGGAAATGAACGAACGGCTTTACGACAGCGTCGCCGCCGTTGCCGATCTTGTGTCCGACATTGAGACTATGACTCCTGAACTCGGGTTGCGTCTCGTTGGTGAGACGAGCGCAATCATGGCGGAGACGTACGACCGCATCGGCGCATGCGTGCCGCAGGATATGCGGTCCGACGTGTCGTCCATGCAGATGGTGGATTTTGTGGATCCGGGCGTCGCTGAACCGTTGATTGGAGTGCAGGGCAAGCTGGAAGGACTCACCCGTCCCGGCGGAAGGCAGAGATGAACTCGCTGCGCAGGATATGGCATACGGCACTTTGGGAGTGGGGCGG
>JAGBFY010000523.1 GCA_017936245.1 Kiritimatiellia bacterium | reverse complement strand
ATGTGTGACGTGTGCGACGCGTATGACGCGTGGGACTTGTGCCTTCGCGAAAAGGCTAGAGCTTCACGCTTTGAAGAATGCCTGCATAAGGCTTTTTACCATCTGTCAGTCAACTGATATTGATGGGTTGAAGGCTCTGCAAACTGAAAATTCCGGTAGATATTTTCTGAAACCATTGTCCTACACGTCTCACGCGTCCTACACGTCCCATTTGCATTTTGCAAGTCGTGAAACCCCTGATTTACTAACCCCTAACCCCTAACCACTATGCCCTCGTTAGCAGACATGCGCACCAAGGCCAAAGAAGCAGGCCTCATGAAACTCGACCGCTTGATCGAAAAGCGTCAGCACATTCCCAACAATGAGTTCCCCATCCCCGTAAAGGAGCTCTGCGAACGCTTCGAAAAGCTCTATACAGGTTGTGTCAACGACGTGATGCGCGAGCTTACGCTTCTCGATCAGAACCTTCCGCCGGACATTATGCCTTTGCGCGACGAGATGGTCGTTTGCGGCGAAGCGTTCACCGTCAAGAGCGCACCGAACTGCATGATTGAAGGCGAAATGACCTTCCGTGCACAGATGCTGGATGACTTCAAGCCCAACGGCGTTGTCGTGTGGGATACGTCCGCCGATGTCGAGGCTTCGCTTTGGGGCGGCGTTATGACGGCCACCGCCATCACCAAGGGGATTCGCGGCGCAGTTATCGCAGGCGGCATCCGCGACACGAAGCAGATTCTTGAGCAGAACTTCCCCGTGTTCTACAAGTACCGCGTTTCGAACGGTTCGCTCGGACGCTGCATGATTACGCATTACCAGACGCCTGTCAAGATCGGCAAGGTCACGGTGCGTCCCGGCGACATCATCATGGGCGACATCGACGGCGTAATCTGCATTCCGCGTGAAATCGCGTATGAAGTACTCCTCCGCGCAGAAGGCATCGAACGAAACGAAGTCGACATCTTCTCATGGGTCAGTCAGGGCGACACCATCTCCGAAATCATCGACAAGGGCGGATATTTTTAAGGGGAGTAAAGGGTGATGAGAGAAGGATAAAGAGGGTCTGCGGAATTTTGCTTCAATAACGATGAAAACCGGGAGTTTCGGATTTGACAACAACCAGCGAAAGGAACATGAGATGAATCGTCATAAAACTGATGCGTGGGGCTTCACCGTAGCAGTTAGTATGTTCTGTTCTCTGCTTCAGTTCACGGCAAGCGCGGAAGTTCCTTTTTCGGCTATTCGTCTTCGCAAGCCGCAGACAGATTCGCGGGAAATATGGAATGCGACACTTGAGCAGTTTCGCAAGTACCGTGCGGGTGTGGATGATGTATGGTTCTCCACCGGCATCTGCTATCCGGCGATGAAAGAACATCGTGCGAACGCCGCGCGTCTTGCGAAGGCGTCTGGTGAACTGCGTGCAATCGGCATCCTTCCTTCTCTGCAGATACAGGCAACCCTGGGACACGGAGATGCCATTATTTCTTTTTCCGACAATTCGGGACATTGCTGGCAGACGTTTGTCTCGTCCGACGGCAATGCAGCAAAATGGCAGAACTGTCCCAGAGCGCCTGGTTTCGTTGCCTATATGCGCGAAATGGCTGCCATCTATGCCGCAGCCATGAGGCCGTATTCCATATGGATTGATGACGATATACGCACAATCGGACATCGCGCGGACGGACTTCCTGCCGATAACGGCTGGGGGTGCCATTGCGACCACTGTCTCAATGTGTTTTCAGCAAAGGAAGGTAAGAGGCGCAATCGTGTGGAACTCCTGAGAGACATGGCGAAAGATGCGGCTCTTGCTAGCCGCTGGCGTTCATTTGCTTTTGCCGGTGCGAATGATCCTGTCCGTGCGATAGGTGAT
>JAGBFY010000522.1 GCA_017936245.1 Kiritimatiellia bacterium | reverse complement strand
TGGATCTTGATGGCGGCCAGTCGGCCGTCAGCTATCCGGTCGTCTACACCCTCGCTGGACCGTCCACAGACGACGCCGGGCATGCCAACGACACCGCTGACATGGATCGCTACCTCTGGCTGCGGCGCGTTGGCTCTATCGGTCCCATCACCTACACGCAGGGGATAGGATCTACGACTATCGGCTCACTGATCGACAACAAGAACGTGCCGGAGGTGGAGGTGGTACGCAGTGTAACCTTCAGCGAGGGTTTCTTCGCCGGCGTATTCCCCGTCACGCAGGCCCAGTACGTTCGCGTGATTGCGAAGAACAGCTCGAACCAGATGGGCGACGACTATTCGCCTGTCAACTACGTCAGCTACGAGGACGTGCGCGGCTCGGTGGCGGCTGATGGTGTCGACTGGCCCAGTACGGGGCACGAGAAGGTCGGGGCGAACTCGTTCCTGCACGCGCTCCGTTCGCGCACTAAGCTTGCGTTCGATCTGCCGACGGAGGCACAGTGGGAGTTCCTTTGCCGCGCAGGGACGGACTCTGACTTCAACGACGGATCGAACTTGAGCCCCACAAACTACTACATCGGCACGACGCTCGTCACGAACACGACGTACGACGAGCATTTGTCCGAGCTCGGCTGGTTTGGCAACAACACGTCCGTGGGTAGAGGCAACGCGGTGATGACGCAGAAGGTCGGACAGAAGAATCCGAACGCCTGGGGCCTCTACGACTGCCACGGCAACGTGTGGGAGTGGTGTCTCGACTGGAGCGCAGACCTCTCCACTTCAGCTGTCGTCGATCCCAAAGGCGCGTCGTCGGGCTCGAAACGTGTCCGCCGCGGCGGCAGCTGGAACTCCGTAGCGCATTACTGCCGTTCAGCGCGGCGTGGAACAGAACCGCCGTCGGCCCGTAACAGTGGTATCGGGTTCCGCTTAGTCTGCGCCTTTGAGTGACGCCGGCTTGAATCTTCGGGGAAGCGACATTATGCCGCTTCCCTTTGTGGATGCTTATGAATTGAATATATGATGAAGGCAATTTTGTTCTGTTTGGTGTTCGGCAGTGTTGCGTTGTCGGCAATTGCCTCAGGCGCGGTCG
This sequence comes from Kiritimatiellia bacterium, assembly GCA_017936245.1. Taxonomy (GTDB): domain Bacteria; phylum Verrucomicrobiota; class Kiritimatiellia; order RFP12; family UBA1067; genus UBA1731. The sequence goes on along the minus strand of JAGBFY010000522.1, from coordinate 750 downwards.
TTAAAATTGAAGGTGTTCATGGCTCATGGCGTCTTATGCGCAACGGTAAGCCATATTTTATCAATGGAGGCGGCGGCAGAGGGTCGAAATCGCTCTTAAAGGAGATTGGCGGAAATTCGTTCCGGACATGGGGAGACCGAAATGCTCAGCGCGATCTTGACGAGGCGGCGAAATACGGCCATACGGTGATGCTTGGATTCTGGTTGGGGCATTCCAAGCATGGTTTCAGTTATCTTGACAAGAAAGCGCTCGAGCGTACCGAACAGAAGGTGCTTTCAACAGTTGCACAAATAAAAGACCATCCGGCGCTTCTCTGCTATGCGCTTGGAAATGAAATGGAGCTCGGTCAGAAGCATCCGAAGGAGATGTGGGAGTTTGTCAATTCGCTTGCAAAGAAAGTGAAGGCTCTTGATCTTAATCATCCGGTCGGAACGGTAGTTGCGGATATGGGGAAAGATAAGGCGGACTCTATCAACAAGTATGCGCCCGAACTCCAATATATCGGTCTTAATTCCTACGGAGGCGCGCTTTCGGTAGGTAGACGCTGGCGGGAATTTGGCGGAAAGATCCCCTATATCCTTACTGAGTATGGGCCGAAGGGTGCGGGGGAATGTGGAAGGGCGTCAAATGGACTCCCGTTGGAATGGACTTCAACTCGCAAGGCGGATTGGTATCGTGAGGTTTATGAGAAGACGATTCTTGCCGAGAAGGACAAATGGTGTTTAGGGGGGTATGTTTTTGCATGGGGGT
>JAGBFY010000521.1 GCA_017936245.1 Kiritimatiellia bacterium | reverse complement strand
CTGGATCACGGTCGAGAAGCCACATGTTCCAGTCGATATCCTCCTTCTTGAGAGAGGCGACAAGCTTTTCGGGACGGCGCCAGCGGCGGTTCTGGTTGACGTTCCAGCAAAGGTCGATGTACGAGATGTTGCCGAACTTGCCGCTGCGGATGTAGTCGTTGGCGGCGTGGTAGGCGGGACCGGAACGGCGCTGGGAGCCGATCTGGAGAACCGCGCCAGGAGCAAATCCCGCGTCACGTTTTGCATTGACTGCATCAAGAAGCATGTTGGCGGAGTACATATCCTCGGCCATCGGCTTCTCGCAATAGGCATCCTTACCGGCGTTGACGGCATGGGTCGCATGCTGGGCGTGCTGGAAGTCCGCCGTGGAGATGATCACCGCGTCGATGTCCTTGGCGTTCTTGTAAAGGTCGATGTCGCTCGTATAGGTGTCAATCTTGTGACCAACCTTCTTCTCGATCTCAGGCTTGGCGTTCTCGTAGAGGCGCTTCTTCCAGAGGTCGGCAACGGCGACCAGATCGAAGTTGAGTTCCTTGTTGTGGTGCATGAAGCAAGGCAGGAGCGATCCGCGGAAACGATCGGAATAGCCTACGCATGCGACGCGCACACGCTCATTCGCGCCAAGCACGTTGAGCGAAGGTCCGGCAAGCGCCGCAGCCCCTGCGAGCTTCGCGAAATCTCTGCGTTTGATTTTGGAAGTCTTTTCTGACATTGCAATCTCCTTATAAGTGTCAATGGGCAAGTAGTGTACCATGCTTCTTGCAAAAGTCAATTGAGAAATTCAATCATTATTCAGAATCGCGCACAGGTTTAGCACACGTCTGTCTATTGTATTCTGTTTTTTGATATACTTCAACCCATGGAAAAAGCAAAGATAAAAGCATGGTTCCTGATTTTCAGGCCATGGAGTTTCACGGCGACGGCAATCCCGTTTATCATCGCACTCGCACTTGTGCCGCCCACTCACGGAATCGCAAGATGGTGGATCGGTCTCATCTCCGGCTTCCTGTTTCAGGCGACTGTCAACCTCCTGAACACCTGGGGCGATGAACGTTCCGGCGTAGACAGGGTGCCAGGGACCATATGCACCACACCACAGGTCCAACAAGGGCTAATCTCGATACGGACGCTGCTTGCCGTAGCGCTCCTGTGTGCCGCAACCGCTGCATCGCTCGGACTGGCACTCTGTTTCTATCAGGATGGCGGCGAATTGAAGGTATCCCTCCCCCTTCTGGCGGCAGGGTTCATCGGGCTGCTCGGATCCACAAACTATTCAACGGGAATCAAGTTCAAATACCGTGGACTTGGCGTTCCGTTCGTTGCGTTCCTGATGGGACCGCTGGAGATATTTGTCGCCATGTGCATTCTGCATCCGGCAGACTCACTATCGTTCATCACCCCTCTCAACACACTGCTTACAATCCCTGCGGCAACGCTCGTATGCATCATCATGCACGGCAACGATATGCGCGACATACCTACGGACCGACTCGCAGGCATCAAGACAATGGCGACAATCCTTGGCCCAAGGGGTGCACTTATCCTTTACTGGACGTGTCACATGTTTCCATATCTTGTATGCGCAATGATGATTGGACGCTACGGAACGATGTTCCTACTTCCGTTCATGGCGCTACCACTCACGAGAAGGACGCTCACCGCAGCCACCCGCACGTACCTTGAATGCCCGGAGAATCCGCAATGGCGCAGGCTGGAACGCGCTTCCGGCGGCATATACACCGTATTCGGCATCCTCTACGCAATCGCGATATACAGCTGCATGCGATAGCGCTCTATCCGAGCGCGACAGTGCGAGCAAACTCCCTGTCGCTCATCTTCAGCAGGAAGCTTTCGCCCGAAACCACCAGTTCACCGGCAATTGTCCTTTTCTCCTCCAGGATACGGTCTATGCGATCCTCAAGAGTGCCGTGCGAAATGAACAGATGCACGAAAACGGTACGGGACTGTCCGATACGGTGCGCACGGTCTGTAGCCTGGTTTTCCACTGCCGGATTCCACCAGCGGTCATAATGTATGACATGGGTGGCCTTGGTGAGGTTGAGGCCGAATCCACCGGCCTTGAGAGACAGCACGAACGCCGTTGGGGCCTCTGACGAATTGAAGGCGGCAATCTGGGCGTCTCGCGCAGCAGGCGTAAGCCCTCCATGCAGGAACGGCACCTTGCGAGAGAACTTCTTCTCTATCAAAGACTTGATTCGTTCGCCAACCTTCACATACTGGGTGAACACCAACACAGACTCCCCTGCGTCGAAGATGCTTTCGAGCAGCTCAACAAGACGTTCCACCTTGCCGCCATACACCTCGCCATTTCCGCCCAGACCATCACACACCAACTTCAGTTCGGTAAGAAGCGCCAATGCATGCCCCTTCCCGCCACGTTCCTCGCGTGGAGCGTTCGCATAGCGCGCAAGGGCGACCTCGTATGCCGCACGCTGACGCGCTGAAAGCACGCAATATTCCCGTATCTCGCGCTTCGCGCCAAGTTCGGCGGCGATCTCAGGATCGTTCTTAAGCCTTCGCAGGAGGAACGGAGCAAGAGCCTTCTTCAGCTCCGCCATCGCAGGAGCGGCCCCGCCTTCACGGATCGGACGTTCAAAGTCCTCGACAAATTCGCTTCTCGGCCCCAACAGCCCCGCATTGAGGAATTCCTCAATGCTCCAGATGTCCATAACGCGGTTCTCGAACGGCGTACCGGTAAGCGCCACCCTGTCCAGACACGGGAAAGCGCGTGCAGACTGGGCCATTCGCGTATCGGGATTCTTTATGAGCTGAGCTTCGTCAAGCACAAGCGCACCAAACCCCGCTTCGGAAAGGAGTCTGAAATCCTTCACGAACAGAGGATAGCCGGCAATCACAACATCGCATTTTTTCGCCGCCCGGAGGAACGAACCGCCGGCAAGGCGCTCCTTTCCCTGATGCAGCATCACCTTCATGGACGGAGCGAACTTCGCCAGCTCTCGCATCCAGTTCATCGTCACACTGACGGGAGCCACAATAAGCGCAGGCTTTGCATCGTCCGTTTCGCGCCTTTTCATCAGCCATGCTATCGTCTGAATCGTCTTTCCGAGACCCATGTCATCCGCAAGCAAGGCACCGAACCCACGGTCGGTAAGATGTTTGAGCCATGAATAGCCCCTTCTCTGATAGCCGCGCAGATCCCCCTTGAACCCCTTCGGCTTTGCAAGAACCTTGAAACTGCCGCCGGACTTAAGTTCATCCAGTATCTTGCCAAGCCAACCCGTGCCCTTCACGCGGGTCGCGGCAAGTCCATGCGCTCTGCGGAAACCAAGCGCGAAGGACATCGCCTCCCGTTCAGACATCTGTCTGCCGTCTGCATCAAGGACCTTGAGGGCGTTCTTGAGAATACCTCGATCAACCTCAATCCATCGCCCCCGGAAAAACACCACGCTCGATCCCTGATCCAACAGGAACACGATATCGGCGCGGGACACCTTTTCTCCCGCGACACGGATCGTTATCTTCGCCTTGACGTTCTTTTTACCGACGGACTTTACGAGTTTACTTCCCGAAAGCATCTCAGCCTCGGCCACGACATCGGCGGCAAGCTCATTTGGCAGTTCAAGCAAGTATCCGGCAGATTTCAGAGCCGGTGCGCCTATCCTGAGAAACGTCTCAACTTCCGACTGCTCGAGTTCCATCGAACTGCCGGTCATTCCCCTCAACGGCGAATAGATGCGGCAGGCGGCTCCTAGAGCGCGAAGCGTATCCTCTGTCCTTTTTCTGAGCACAACATCAAGTTTCCACGGCATCTCTGGCGGAATATCCGCCCTGCGACGCTTTGCTGTTCCCGTCTCCGGCGGCGAAATGCGGAAGGTCACATCCGCAGAGGATACGTTATCTGCATACTGCTCAAGCCTCCACGCATCCAGACGGCGGCCAAGGTCGGCCAGATCATCCTTCGACGGCCATTTCACTTCAGCGTCATCGGAACGGAGAGCGTCAAGAAAAGCGTCATCAACGGAAACGATGCGGTCCGGGCGCTCCAGAATGCTACGATTCCGCGTACGCATGGTTTCGTCGCCACGAGACCATCGAGCGCAGAACTTTCCGTTCTCCTCGATAAGCACCGGTTTCGGCACGCTGATGGGAATCTCTTTCAGATCTATAGCCCTCTATGGAAACTCATCGGATAAAGCGAGTCGACGCTGGCACATTCAAAATCCGGCACAAGAGTCCGAACTTTTAGCGCACCCATCCGAACATGACTGAATCACAGAAACAATTCCACTACTGGCACGACCACATCCGGCTTCTGCATAGGCAGAGTTATGCCGCCAACAGGCTTAAGATCCCCCGACTGTCCATGAACATTCGAGGGCTTGCGGATGAACACCTCCGAACCGTCATGCAGAAACTGCGCATACTTGACCTTTTCATGGAAATCAAGAGGCAAGAATCCCATCGGGTAGCTGTAGAGATGCACATAGAGCGTGTTGCGAACCGGATTGTAGGTGAGCGCCGTGCCGTTCGGGGCGGAAAATCCATCCGGAGCCTCGGTGCAACCGTATATTGACCGGGAATTATGATGCATCCATTTAGAGAATCCATCAAGCCGTTCCTTCGCACGCCCATCGAACTCACCGCGCGCAGTAGGGCCGACGTTCATTATCAGATTGCCGCCCTTGGAGACAGTCTCTGAAAGAAGTTCGATAAGCTGAGGCACACTCTTCCACGTATTCTCGTCACGATGATAGCCCCAACTCCCAGAAAACGTCTGGCAGGTCTCCCACGGGACCCTTTTTCCGCGCACCGTCGGCCACTCTGCGGACTTGCACTGTTCTGGGGTTACAAAATCCCAGCCATCGTCAGACTCCATCAGGTCAAGCCTGCTGTCAACAATGCAATGCGGCTGTAGCCTGCGCGTCATCCTCATAAGCTCCACAGCATCCCAATCCTGCCATGTCTTGCCGAACTCGCCCTTCGGCGTATAGTCGAACCAGACGATATCGATGCGTCCATAACCGGTAAGCAGCTCTCGCACCTGATCGAACATATACTTACGGTAACGGTTCATGTCACGATTGGCGTTGAGCTTGGCCACGGCGGACTTTATGTCCCCGTTGCCATTCTTAATCCGCCTGAACAGAGGATGCGGATAATCCACAGTATAGTCCGGATGATG
>JAGBFY010000520.1 GCA_017936245.1 Kiritimatiellia bacterium | reverse complement strand
CAGTGTTCAATTCTCACAAATTATAGAGACACTTGCAAAACCAGTGAGGGGCAACGTCCTCGTTGCCCGTGCGGCGGCAAATCGCGGGCAGCGGGGACGTTGCCCCTCCCATGCAGGAGGTTTTGCAAACTACGCACCCACCTCTTTGTATGATGGAGAAGTCTGCTCTATTGTGCAGGATGTGATATACTACACACATTCTTTTTTGCCGGAGTGGCGAAATGGCAGACGCAGCGGACTTAAAATCCGCCGAGGGGTTTCTCTTGTACGGGTTCGAGTCCCGTCTCCGGCACCACTGATTTTGCATTCCTGTTTTATGAGCGGAAAGTGTTTCTTCGTGTTTTTATGAAGCCAAGAAATCGGCCGGCTTCGGTGCTTCGAAACTCATGCTCTCGCCTGTGACTGGGTGACGTATGTCGAGTTTCCAGGCGTGCAGCATCTGACGTTGCGGAGCTGGATTCATTGTCCGGTCGGAGACATGACGTCCATATACGGCATCGCCGACGATGGGACATCCAAGAGACGCCATGTGCACGCGTATCTGGTGCGTCCGTCCGGTGAGGATGTCGCATTCCACAAGCGAGACTTTTGCGCCGGGTTCGCGGCATCCCTCTTTTAGAGGTTTCGGCATGGTTGATACTGTGTGGTAGAGTGTTATGGCGTTCTTGCCGTTCTTCTCCACGATTGCCATCTTCTTTCTGTCCCAAGGGGATCTTCCGATAAGATTTTCGATGCGGCCTTCAGCTGGCAGTGGAACACCATGCACAAGCGCAAGGTAGCGTTTGCGGATGTTCGCGTGGTTCGAGAACGCCTTGGTGAGCGAATCCATTGCGGCCTGCGACTTTGCGACAATCATCACGCCGGATGTATCCTGGTCGAGCCTGTGCACAATGCCGGGACGCGCAACGCCGCCGATTCCCTTTAGATCCGGACAGTGAAAGAGAATCGCATTTACGAGAGTTCCGGTGTGGTGTCCCGGTGCGGGATGTACGACAAGCCCTGCAGGCTTATCTATCACAAGAATGTCGTCATCTTCGAAGATGATGCTGAGGGGGATGTCTTCAGGTTCCGGTTCGGCGGGTACTGGCGGCGGAATGAACACCTCTATCCCATCTGTCTCCGACACTTTTGCTCCGGCCTTTAGGACGGCTTCACCGTTTACCTTTACGAATCCGGCCTCGATGAGTCCTTTGATCCGGGAACGGGAGAAGTCCGGATAAAGAGCCGTAAGTTTTATGTCCAGCCGTTCGCTCACCAGAACTGCCATGCGTTGTTGAAGATTACGTGAAGGGCGAGAACCAGGTTCGTGGTGACGTGGGCGATTATCGCAGAGGATATGCCGAATCTGATCGCGAGAAGTCCGTAGGCTGCTCCGGTTATGGCGGCGGCGATCGGACGGTCGTGTTCGAGCGTGAACAGGAACACCACCCACAGGAATGCCGAGAGGTCGAACTTAGAGAGCGGCAGGGAGGTGAAATCCCTGGCAATCAGCCTTCTGTAGAGAAACGAACGGAAGAAGAGTTCTTCGGCGGGGGCGATTATGAATGCGCTTCCGATGAGCTTTGCCATTGTAAGCGGCCATCCGCAGGTCTGTGGTGCGTACGGCAGACCCTCCGGGGCGACAGGTTCGGAATACGGCCAGGCGGGCGTCCAGATCCAGAGGGCGAAGATCGCCAGTCCGACAAGAATTCCGGATATGGCGGACGCACATACGTTTCCGGCGCAGGTGCCGACCTCTTGCGTTGCGGTGGATCTGTCCTTGCGGTGTATAATCCAACACACTATGCCGGTCGCAAGCGTGGCGGCGGAGCGTATCGCATAGGATTCGGCCGTTGCGGGCAGCATGAACATAAGCCCCATCCACACCGCGAACGGCAATGAATGGATCATCGCCTGTTTCGTTGTTTTTTCCATGTCCGCAATTATACCATGTTCAGGAATTGGCGTGGTGTGATTTGTTATTGCGGCTCCTTCTTGATATAATATGGGACATGAAAAAAATAAAGCTTGGTCTCTTTGGTAAGATTGTTATAGCTATCCTTGCAGGTGTGGCGTTCGGATATGTGCTTCCGGTATGCGGAGTGCGCCTTTTCAAGACGTTCAACATGCTTTTTGCCCAGATTCTGAAATTCATAGTGCCGATGCTCATATTGGGTCTTGTGACCCCCGCCATTTCCGGAATGGGGAAAGGTGCGGGAAAGATGCTGCTCACTGTGATGGGATTGTCGTACATATCCACGGCGGCAGCTGGACTTTTTGCTTATGGATGTTCGCTTGAGCTTATGCCTCACTACATCGTGAAGGGGAGTATCGCCGCAGCAGGCGACAGCATGGCGTTCAAGCCGTTTATCGACCTGAAGATTCCTCCGCTCTGCGATGTTCTTACGGCTCTTGCCATCGCGTTCATGATGGGTATCGGCATTTCCTACCTGAAAAGCGATGCGCTCAAGCGTGTGACGGATGATTTTGGCGAAGTGGTCAAGCTTACAATCATTAAGGTGATTGTTCCGGGGTTGCCCCTTTACATTATGACGATGATCTGTGAGTTGACGGCGTCCGGAAAGCTTGCGACCATGGCTCGCACCCTATTCAAGGTGATCGGCACCGGCTGGGTGCTTACGGTAACGTTTCTCGTGATTCTCTATACGGTCGCCGGAATCATAGCGAAGCGCAATCCGTTCAAGCTGCTATGGGGTATGCTTCCAGCTTACTTCACGGGTCTTTCCATCGCTTCGTCTTCGGCGGTCATCCCCGTTACTCTTGAGTGCAGCAGGAAAAACGGCCTTTCTGACAAGGTTACGGACTTTGTAATCCCCCTCTGCGCCAATGTTCATATGGTCGGCAGCGCAACAAAGTTGCTTTCCGGTGCTGTGGCAATTTCCCTTATTTACGATCAGGCGCTTTCAGTCGGGCAAATTATGAATTTTGTGTTCATGATGGCGGTTGCGGCGGTTGCCGCGCCTGGGGTTACGTGCGGTGTGCTTATGGCGAGCATCGGCCTTGTGGAGTCGATATTGGGCTTCAATGCGGAGCAGGTTGCACTTCTTATAACATTCTATAGTGCACTTGACGGATACGGTCCGGCGGCGAACGTTACCGGAGACGGCGCAATTGCCGTAATTGTTGATCGTTTCTTCGGCAAAAAGGATGAATCGCTCGCGTGAATTGTGGTATAATTCACACATTATGAGAAATAACATACTTGCTGTGCTTGCGTTGTCCGTTGTCGCGGGATGCGGACCGGACGATGGAAGTGCGGATTTTGAGAAGGCAGAGGCGGCATATGCCGCGCGCGATTTGCAGACTGCTGTTCTTTGCTACGGAACAGCAGCCGAGAAGAACCCTACCAATTTCACGGCGCGGATGAAGCTTGCGCTTGCGAATGTCGATCTCGGGGAGATTGATGCGGCGAAAGCGGCGATAGATTCGGCTCTTGCCGTCGATCCGGCCTCGGCGGAGGCTAGGCTTCTTGATGGAAACATCGCGTACCTCGCCAAGGACTATGCAAGGGCGAAGAAGGCATTTGCCGACATTTCGTCCGCAAAGCAGCTCCCGAAGGAGATCCGTTCCAAGGCCATGGTGTCGCAGGCTGTGCTGGAGATTACCGCAAATATGTTCGATCGTGCAAGGGTTTCGCTTTGGCGGGCTGTTCGTTTGGACAGACGCAATGCGGCGGCGTGGTACCATCTTGGCTATCTTTCGCGCGACACATACAGGTTCGAGGATGCCGCGCTTGAACAGTTCCAGATGGCGAGCCGTCTCATGACTGATTCTGTCCGAGTGAAGACGGTCATGCAGGATATAATCCCGACCATACGGGAGTCTCTTCGCGCCAAGATTGCAGGAAAGCCAGGAGCAGCGGCACGTGATCCCGGTGCTGCCGCCAAACTTGTTACAGAGGGCGAGGGGTTGGTGAAGCGCGATCCAAAGAAGGCGGCGGCGAAATTCACGGAGGCATATGCAAAGGATCCGCTTTCGTATGCGGCTGCGTGGAATTTCGCGAAGGCGAAAGACGATTCCGCAAAATCGGATGCGGATGTCGCACGTGTCCTCACGGCGTTCCAGGACGCCATCGACCAGCGCCCGAATTCGCAGCTGACCTACCGCACAGCCGCTCAGTTCGCCCTTAGCAGGCGTCGCCCGATTCGCGCCGGGAAGTTTTTGAGCCAGGCGCTTGCCCATGATCCGGAAGACAAAAGGACACTTGGGCTTTATGTGCAGACTTTGCGCAGGCTCGGCAAGACCGCCGAGGCTAAACTCTACGAAGCATATCTGAAAGAACTGTAAGTGGAACTTACTGTCATAGACTGGATAATCTTCGCTGTGGCGGCGTTCTTCACGGTGGTGGGGCTGTTCAGGGGATTCTCCGGACAACTCGGCTCTCTTGTTGGAATGGTTGTGGCTCTCGCCGCCGGATATTTTCTGTTCGCTCCGTTGAAGGGAATTGTCGTTGGGGGGAATTGGGTGTCCGGGGAGACGGCGCAGAATGCTGTTGCCGGAATAGCGGATTTCGTAATTATGCTTGTTGCATTCGGAATTGTCAGACGGATTGTGGCGAGATTCGTGTCGTTTCTCGTGCCGCAGCCGATGAACGCAATCGCAGGCGCATTGATCGGTTTGCTTAAAAGCGTGATAGTCGTAGGCCTTCTCGTCGGCGCTGGACTTCTCCAGACAGGACGTTTCTCGGAAGGATTCTTTGCGGCGCACTCCACTTTCGTGAAATTTGCGGGAACGTTGGCGGACTCCTATATGCAAGGGGCCGCACAGTGAAAATTTTAACATAGTATAGAGGCAACAAAAAAATGAAGAACCAGATAAATCTGCTCAACCAGCTCCAGGAACTTGTGCTCACTCGCGACGAGCACCATCAGACGGGCGACGGCTCCCATACCGATGCGCTGTCGGATTCGATTGACGCACTTGCGTCAAAGCTCGACCCGCAGCCCAAGGCCCTTTATGACCGCCTCTACAAGAAGGATCACATCGTCATGTCGCCCATGACGAACGGATGCTGCGCCGTCTGCGGAATGCGTTTGCCGATCTCGCAGGTCCAGCAGGTCCGCATGGCAAAGACTCTTCAGACGTGCTCATCCTGCGGACGCATGCTGTTCAATGCTGAAGAGGATGCTCCGAAGTACATCGGCGGCAAGCCCGCCCGTGGCGAACCCCGCAAGACCGGCATCAGCCGTTTCTCCGCTGAGGAGCTCATGGTAGCAAAGCTTTCTGCGACGACTCCGGAGGAGGCTATAGCTGAACTGGCCAAGGCGATGTCCGACAACAAGTTCATCTCAAATCCCGAAGCCCTTGTCGCGGCGGCGATGGATCGTGAGCAGATCCTTTCCACGGCCATGGGCGAAGGTTTGGCGTTTCCGCATGTGCGCGGAGTGGAGGGCGGCGGACTTACCCTGGCTCTTGGCCTCTCTGAAAAGGGTATCAAATGGGATGGTGACGGGACTCTTGTCAATGTGGTCGTTTTCAGTGTTATTCCTGTTGCGGTCAGCGCGTTCTATCTTAGGCTTGTCGCCAATCTGTGCGAGTCCTTCAAGAAGAACGAGAATCTCGCCATGGTCAAAGGTTCGAAGGATTCCGCCGAACTCTGGAAGAATCTCGTCAAGGTTACACGCTACGCTGTTAAATGACGGCGTAGCCCGGATGTGCTGCGCCTGGCTTGTCCTCGCAGGGGGATCAGACACAGTCTTTTTCACAGGTCGATGCTAAGGAAGGTGTTCTCAAAATGAACAGAAAAGGTCTATTGGTTGTTTGCTCAATGATTGCCGCCGTGCTTTGCGCGGATGTTTTCGCCGCAGTGGCAAAGCCCGTAGTTGTGCCTGCGCCACAGGAGATGAAGGTTACGGAAGGAGCGTTTTCCGTAAAGGCCAGTGTGGTGGACCGTTCGCTGTATTCATTTGAGAAGGATGCGTCTCTTCCCAAGGAAGGGTATCGTCTTTCTGTGACCTCTAAGGGCATCGCCGTGCGTTCGGCGGATGACGCCGGTCGTTTCTATGCAGAACAGACGTTGCGCCAGCTCGCATCGGAGAAGGGCGGCACGCTGACTTTTCCGTGTGTTGAGATAAAGGATTCGCCGTCGTTCGTCTGGCGCGGCGCGCTGTTGGACGAGGGTCGCCATTTCTTCGGCAAGGAGACGGTGAAGAACATGATAGACCTGATGGCCTATCACAAGCTGAACGTTCTCCATTGGCATCTCACCGAAGACCAGGGCTGGCGCATCGACATCCCCGGAATGCCGGAGCTCGTGCAGTACGGCTCGTGGCGCAAGGAATCGCCGAAGCACGGATCAAAACTGCAGTCGTTCGGCAACTTCCGCTACAAGAGCGAGCTTAACGGACAGAAGTACGGTCCCTTTTACTATACGGAAGCGGAGCTGCGCGAGGTTGTAGCATATGCCGCCTCCAAGCATATCCGCGTAGTTCCAGAAGTGGATATCCCCGGCCACATGCGTTCTGCGATTGCCGCATATCCGAATCTCACGTGTTTCCCCGAGAACGTCAAGGAGCGCTCTGCGCACAGCGACTGGGGAATCTCCACGGATGTGCTTTGCATCGGCAACGATGAAACGGTCGCGTTTCTTGAAAAGGTGTTCGATTTCATCTGCGACGTTTTCCCGTCTGAGGTGATACATATCGGTGGAGACGAGTGCCCGCGGATAAACTGGGAGAAGTGTCCGAAATGCCGCGCACGCATGGAGAAGGAAGGCTTCACAAAGGCCGGGCAGCTTCAGGGTTGGATCACGCGCAGGATGGCCGCGTATCTTGCAAAGCGCGGCCGCCGCATCATGGGCTGGGACGAGATACTCGCCGACGATGCGCCGAAGTCTGCGATCGGACAGAGCTGGCGCACTCAGAAGGGCAACGGCGCGGGGACGACGCTTGTTGGCGGTGCGGAGGCGGCGCGTCTCGGATATGATATGGTGATGAATCCGCACACGGAAACGTACTACGACTACCGTCAGGGACTTGAGGATGATCCATTCCAGTATCCGGGCGGCAACATTCCGCTCTCCCGCGCCTATGCGTTCGATCCTTGCGCAGGGGTTGTGCCGGAGGCCCGCAGTCATGTTCTCGGTTCCCAGGCTCAGATGTGGAGCGAATACATCTGGAACGAATACGATCTTGCGTGGAAGATGTGGCCTCGTGCATGTGCGATGTCCGAAGTGCTTTGGACCGGTTCCGAAAAGAAGGATTTTGCGGACTTCCTCGTGCGCATGGAGACGCACCGCCGCCGTCTGATCAGGATGGGCGTGAACTGCGCACCGTTGCGCTGAGCGTTGCGGTGGGTTGAAGCGGAGCTGGTGAATACGGAGAAACCTGCATCATGAAAAAAGTCTATGTTTCAATCTGTCTCGCAGTGGTGTCGGCGGCGGCCTTTGCTGAGTTTAAGACCGCTCCAGAACCTAAGGATGTGCCGGAACTTCTCAAGACCGCTTCGGGCGAGACGGTGTCGACGCGCGAACAGTGGGAGACCGTGCGGCGTCCTGAGATCGTGAAGATGCTTTTGGAGGAAGAGTACGGAGTGCGTCCTGTGGAGCGGCCTGCGGATCTGTCGTTCGCGGAAACCGCCGCTCCTGAGGAATGCTATGACGGTAAGGCTGTACGCAAGCGCATCAGAGCCACATATTCAGGTCCTGGCGGAAAAGGGGAGATGAACTTTTCTGTCTGGATTCCGAAGCGGGCGACGCCGTCTCCGGTTTTCATCCATTCAAGTCCTAGGCCGTCTGAAACGGCGGACAAGGTAGATGGCCCTCGTCCTGTGTATTGGCTTCCGGTTGACGACATCGTATCCCGTGGCTTTGCCGTAGCCGCGTACTGCAATCAGGAGGTGGCGGAGGACTGGGGCGGCGCCAATGTCGCTACTTCCGGTGTGTTCAAGGTGTTTGGTCCGCAGGATCTTTTGAACCGCAAGCCTACGGAGTGGGGCATCATCTCCGCCTGGGCGTGGGGCATGAGCCGCATCCTCGACTGGGTCGAGACCGAGCCTCTCCTTGATGCGAAGAAAGCCGCAGCCGTCGGCCTTTCCAGGAACGGCAAGACCGCGCTTGTGGCAGGTGCGTTCGACACCAGGTTTGCCATGACCGTATCGTGCTGTTCGGGATGCTCCGGCGCCAAGCTCAACCATATGGTGCTCTGGGAATCGGAGCATATCAAGGATATTATGGTGGCGAAGAAGTGGTTTGCGCCGAACTATGCGAAGTATGTCGGTATGGACCGCACTTCAAAGATGCCGTTCGATCAGCATTTCCTTCTCGCGCTTGTTGCGCCGAGACTTCTTTACGTATCAAGCGCTTCTGAGGATGCCTGGGCCGGGCAGCGCGGTGAGTTTGCCGCACTTGAGCTTGCCTCTCCGGTGTGGAAGCGGCTGTATGGAATTCCTGGGCTTATCGCGCATGGATTCCCGAAGATAGATGTGCCGCTCAACGCCGGCAATCTCGGATATCATCTTCGTGACGGCTTCCATGACATAACGCGCTATGATTGGCGCTGCTACATGGATTTCGCCGAGGGACGCGGCTGGTAGCAGATATGTTAAATGTAAAGACTTACGAAAATCAAATTTAGTGCTGAAGATGAATTGGCATATTTCAGTGTTGGCGACAGCAGCGCTTCCGTTTGTGGTTGGTGCGGCTGACTGGATTAAAGGTTCTTATGTGCGTCCTCATGAGGACGATGTAGCGGCGCTCTGCAGTGAATGCAGGAACGATGTCCTGAAGCGGACGTTCCGCGCACACGACGCGTCCGTTGCAAAGGCGGAATGGCGCGTTGCCGCCGTTGGAATGCGCGATCTGTTCGTCAACGGCAGAAGGGTCACATCTACAGCGCTTCCTCCGTTGACCATCTACCGCAAACGTGTGCTTGAAGAGGTCTTTGACGTGACGGCACTGGTGCGTTCCGGAACAGAGAACGAGTTGCGCATAGAGCTGGGCAACGGCTGGTGGAACTTGCCTCCGCTCAAGATGTGGTATTCGTACGAGCTGTGGAAGATACTTCCGCAGGGAGAGCCGGCCGTGAACGCCACGCTCGACATCCTGTACTCGGATGGACGCAGGGAGAGCATCGGGACCGGAGTTGACTGGCTTTCCGGCAAAGGGAAGATCGTAAAGAACAGCGTCTATCTCGGAGTCAAGGAGGATGCGGGACTTGCTCCGGACGGCGAATGGAGCGTTGCTCAGAAGGCGTCCGGCCCGAAGGGTGGAATCTTCCCCACCGGAGACTTCCCGAAGACTGTGGTGTATGACCGCTGGAACGCAAAGAGCGTGCGGCAGGTCATGAAAGGCGTATGGGTTGTTGATTTTGGCGTGAACTTCGCGGGAACATTCCGGGCGAAGCTGCGCGGAGTTCCGCGCGGGCGTCTTGTGACGTTCCGGGCCGGAGAGCGCCTCAACGACGACAAGACTGTAAACGTATCCACCGCGGTCGCCGGGCAGATCAAGAATCCCGACAGGGGCCCGCTCTTCGATGTTGCCGAGCAGCGCAACGAATGGGTCTCGCCGGGTGAAGACGAAACGGTTTTTGAACCCCGCTTCACGTTTCATGTGTTCAGGTATGTGCAGATCGCGGGACTCTCCTCGGCTCCGTCCGCAAACGACTTTGAGGCGCTTGCATGGTCTGCGGACGTTAAGGACTGCTCCGGGTTCACGTGCTCGAACGAAAAGCTCAACCGTCTTCACGAAATCTGCCGCCGTACGTTCAGGGCGAATCTCCAGAGCGTCCAGTCGGATTGTCCGGGACGCGAGAAGTTCGGATATGGCGGGGACATCGCGGGATCGGCGGAATCGTTTCGCGTAAACTGGAGCATGGCTCCATTCTACCGCAAGGTCATCCGCGACTTCCTCGATGAGGCGGCGGAGGACGGTATCTTCACTGAGACTGCGCCGTATGTGGGCATCGGTTCGCGCCCTGTCCTTCCTGCGAGCGAGACGGGCGGGCGGAATGTTTCGCCGATGGGCTGGACGCTCGGCGTTCCTGTAATGGCTGATGTGCTGTTGCGCTATGATGGCGACATTGACATTGTGCGCGAGGCCTATCCCGCTCTTGTGCGCTTTGCCGACATAATCTCCGCCCGGTATCCCGATGATGATATCCCTGCATGTCTTGGCGACTGGATCGCAATAGAGAAGGCTGATACGAAGCTTTCCGCGCTGGCGCATTGGCATGAGTTCCTTTCGAAGACCGCCAGGTTTGCGCGTGTTCTGAAGAAGGGCGATGATGCGGCGCGATTCGCCGCCCGGGCTGAGAAGGTCGCGGAACGTTTCAGGAGATTGTATCTGAAAGACGGAGGCGTGGTGAACAACGGCGTTCAGGGCGAACAGCTTTTCGCGCTCTACAATGGTCTTGTCGCCGAATCTGATGTTCCGTCCGCACTGGCTGTGCTGGAACGCGACATTGTTGCGCATGGCCGTTCTTTGACCACGGGCTTCTTCGGCACGCAGTATCTTTTCGAATATCTTTCCGCGAACGGGAAGGCGGCGTTGGCCGGCGATGTCGCGACGCATGAGGGATATCCCGGCTACTTCCATATGATGGATTGCGGAGCCACTACGCTCTGGGAGGCGTGGGACGAAAAGCAGTGCCTGAATGTCCACAGCAACTGCCATCCTATGTTCGGCAGCGTGGAACAGTGGATGATACGGTATCTTCTGGGCATATGCGTGGCCGAGGATGCCATCGGCTGCGACAGGGTGAGGATCGTGCCGCATGCCGTGGCAGGTGTGACATCGGCATCTGGCTGGCTTGACACCCCGAAAGGGCGCATATCAGTGTCATGGAAGCTGGTGGACGGGAAAATGCAGGTTGAGAAATCTGTGCCCGCAGGCATCGCTGTTCTAGACTGAAACATTTTTAATTCAAAAGCAGGAGAAAGAGATGAAGATTCTTCTTGGCATTGATTACGGCACCGGCGGATGCAAGGTTACGGCTCTTGGTGAGGATGGCTCGTTCGCGGGTGAGGCGAGCGTTGAATACACCACATACCATGACCATCCGGGGTGGAGCGAACAGGAGCCGCAGGACTGGTGGACTTCTCTCTGCGCGGCCTTGAAGAAGCTTTCGGACAAGGGTGTGAACCTGAAGGATGTCGCGGCCTGCGCGCTTGACGGATCCACGCACAATGCAGTCCTTCTGGATGGAGACTACAAGCCCGTCCGCCGCACTATCATGTGGACTGATCAGCGTTCCACCGCTGAATGTGAGATGTTGCGGTCGAATTATGCCGACAGGATTTTCTCATCCTGCTACCAGATGCCTGCGCCTACGTGGACGCTTCCGCAGATGATGTGGCTCAAGGCGCATGAACCGGATGCGCTTGAGCGCACTAGGCATGTCCTTTTCGTGAAGGACTATGTGCGCTATCTGCTCACCGGCGCCGCGGCGACGGACCGCATCGAGGCGCAGGGGACACTCTTCTTCGATATGAAGGCGGCAGATTGGGATCGCGAACTTGTGGAGATGGCGGGTCTCACCCTCGAAAAGCTCCCGTCCTTCATTGCGCCTACGGATGTTGCCGGATATGTGACCGCCGAGGCTGCCGCAGCAACGGGGCTTCCTGAAGGGATGCCGGTTGTGTGCGGTTCGAGCGACAGCGCGGTTGAGGACTATGGTGCGGGAGCTGTTGAGCCGGGCGACCTCATCATCAAGCTTGCGACGGCAGGCAATGTGAACTCCATGACGGCCGAAGCCAATCCGCATCCGAAGACTCTTACGTATTCGCACATTGTTCCTGGAATGTGGTATTCTGTTTCTGCAACTAATGCTGCTGCTCTCTGCCAGCGTTGGATGCGCGATACGTGGGGATTCACGGATTACGGAGCGATGGATGAGGAAGCGATGACGAGTCCAGTCGGTGCAAATGGCATTTTCTTCCATCCGTACCTGCAGGGTGAACGCTGTCCGTACTGGGATGCCAACCTGCGAGCCAGCTTTACAGGAGTGTCGATATCCTCGAAACGCGGTGACTTCTGCCGTGCTCTGATGGAGGGTGTGGCGTTCTCGCTCAGGGACTGCTACCGTACGCTTGAGGAGATGAAACTTCCGGTGAAGCGCATATTCCTCATCGGTGGCGGAGCGCGTTCCAAAATTTGGAGCGAGATCGTCGCGAACGTGTTCAACTGCACTGTGGCTGTTCCGACTCCGGGCGATGCGAGCTTCGGCGCGTGTCTGCTGGCGGGAACGGGAATCGGCCTTTTTGCCGATGTGAAGGATGCTGTGGCGAAATGTCTGCACGTGGACCGCACTATATCTCCCGATCCGAATGCCGCCGCCGAATACGCCCGCCTGTTCGAGACCTACCGCCGCATTCACGACGCGATGGCTCCGGTGTATGCCCGCGTTTGAGAGAGCACTTGTCGATATACCCTATAATATGTAAGTAGTACCCCATGACAAAGTTAAATGCGTCATGGGGCATTTAACTTTCCTGATACTGCCGAATGCGCTTGGGACAACTGCCCAAGCGCTGTTTCTATATGGTGTAAGTTGCGTTCCCTATAGGTGTAAGAACTCCTTGTCATGGGTGAAAGCTCTTTCCCCCTACGGTGTAGGATAATAAAACGGGCGCATTATTCGTGAAAATGCGCCCAAGTTTCACAAACTTGCGCTCATTATTCACAAACTTGACGTCAAATTTAGTGCTTACACTCCAAGCTGACCATTCCTTTCACTTCTGTCCGACTAATTTTGCATTTAAACCCCTCCGTCTTTGCCATACTATAGAGGCACTTGGGAGAACGATCAGCCTGCCCGTTCGGTACTTACTGCCACTTCGTGGCGACGACTTGTAACGACTTTGTGTGTGCCGCTCGTTCGGTAGGCTTTCCGTTGCGCCCCGGACATGTCGCTTCGCGACGGGCACAACGCAATAGCCTATCCTCCCGACCGAGCGGCACACAACTGCACATGCCGATATTCCTGCCATCGAGCGGAGACAGAAGGAAGGATAAGGCTGTTACGGCGATGCCGTCGCGCTTGCGCGACACGTCCGGGCATCGGCGTAAAGCCTTCATTCTGGCTACGCTCGAAAAGTCGTTACAAGTCGTCGAGCCAAAGGCGCAGTAAAAATGATTCGTATACATAAATGGTACTCCGTTGATTTTATTCTTGCATTTGAGGGTGGTAAGTGGTATTATTTGCGCTGTTTGGGGAGATTGGCTCCTCGAACTAATCTTTGACATACCGGTCGTAGCACAGGAAACGGCCGGCTTCTCCACGTGTTTAGTCGTTAGCGGCTAGCAGTTAGCAGCTAGTGATGATGCACGGAGCGAGAGTAGGAGCAGGGTGCGCAAGCTAACCTGCCCAACGTACGCAATCTTGCGTATTTGGCTTTGAACAAAACCGCCAATTTTCAACCTAAAAGCTGGATATGTGAGATGCGCTACGTGTGTTATCACGCGTGGTGTGTCTTCTATTCTTGTTTTTAGGTGGGCGCTTGGCGGTGCCTCGTTCAAGACATGGATTTTGAAAGGCATGCCACGTTTCTTTTGTGCCAGACGTGATATGCAAAACAAAAGGCGCAAAACACAAAAGGAGTACAGTAGATGAGAATGCTACGACGAATGAAGCAGTTGTTTGTGTCGATTCTGTCAATCGGCGCAGCGATGGCATGTTCTATATTCACTTGGATGGATACAGGAATGTACTTCTATGGAGAAGACCCAGAGATATGACGAATCTGGTAATAGGCATGTTATTTTAGGTTTGCCTCCTAATATGATACCATAGTTTTAAAAAGGATACTAATGATAAAAGATCTTAAAGAAAAACCATATGTGAAAAATGCGCATGTACGGTTTTATGAGAGGAAAGGTATGCTAGCTACAATGTCGAGGTGGAAGTCGCTATCTTGCCAGTATAAAATTACTTTCATAGTCATTGTCGTTATATGTGCTCTAGGTTGCATGTGGTATGTTCAGCGGAAAAGAAGTATTCGTTCTATAGTTAAAGTCACTCCTAATAATGAACAATCATCTGAACGAACAAATGTAGTTTCGTTGGCTATAGTTCAGAACGATAATAATAAAAGTTCGAAGAACACTATAAAACGAACAATGCGGTTCCTTGAACTTGCATTGCAGCTTGTTTCTCCGGAGAGTCGTTCGGCATTGCAAAAAGTTATTGATGCTGGTGTTGACAAACAGCCAGATTCCTTTGCCAAATTGGGAATAGAATATATGGAATTGTTTGGATATTTCAAGAAAAATGGTAAGTTGCCAACATTCTATGATCTGTTGAAAGAAGGATTAGAGAAGTCTCCTGAAGACATTAATCTTCTTCGTATGTTATCGGCTGTGGCATCTATACCATCAATGAACAAACGCGACGAATATGAATACTATCTTTCAAAGTTAGCAGAGATTGATACCCATGAAGATGTGATTTTTCCTTATGCAAAAGTTATACTTGAAAAAGGAGACTCAGAGAAAGCGTATTCACTTATACAGCAAACCGTTGTAGATCACCCGGAGCAGGCTGTTGAAATTTTGACCAATGCTTTGTGGCTTTTTGATAAGCATAAGGCAACTGTTGAAAGAGATTCTATTGCTAGAAACTTAATGGGATTACCTCGTATAGACGCTTTTAGGGCGAGCCGTTGTGGGGATATAATGTTTAAGGCAGGCGAATTAGATTGCGCAAGATTTTTTTATGAAAGGTGTTTGAGTGATTCCACAAGCGATTTTCTGAATGATTTATCAAATGTACGTTTATGTACAATAGCAGCTACACGTGGAGACTGGAACAATAAAACAGTCGAACGATTGAATATATTGGCCAAGAATTCGTCTGTGCCTGCAGTCAGGCATGAAGCCTCAAAAACATTGTTACGCATTGGTGTTAATCCACCAAACAAACATCAAAATTTTAATAGTCAAAAATCAAACATAAGGAATAGTTATGAAAATTAATACGATAGCAATTGCTGTTTTTACCGCAATATTAGGTTTCTCGGGTATTGCCGCAGAAGATCATCATGTTGTATTCATACATGGTCTTAACAGTAGTGCAGAGAATTGGAAGCATATGGCACAACTTCTTCATGGTAACAATGTGATAAGAGATGAGAATTGGTTAGCGGTAGATTATTCTGGACGAACCTCGCTTATAGGATGTAGTGGTGTAGGTGGTATTTTTTGGGAGATATTTCATTGGACGCATCCAGGTATGCCAGTAGGATATAATCAACCGATTGAGGGCTTAGCGATATACTGTTCGGAGGAGATATCTGAATACAAAAAGAAGCGTGGCGCAAAAAAACTAGATTTTGTGGTTCATAGTATGGGTGGCTTGATATTAAGAACAATGGTAAGAGATGAATTGATTGATCCTTCTGAAATTGGTCAAATTATTACTCTTGCAACACCACACTATGGTCAAGACAATATCTCATTGGCAACTCAGGTCAATCAAATGGACTATGGATCGGAGTTTATGTGGAATCTTGCGGCTAATGATGCCAAATTTCCGAAAGAGAGAATGTTATGTATTGTCGGCGATGGTGATCATATAGTTGATTACTATGCAGCTGTTTTTAACGGTGCATCGTATATTAAATATGTTGATAAAAGTCATTGTGCAACGCCTCTTGTGGAAGATGCGCCTGCAATCTGCGAATGTGATGATGATTATGCGGATGAAGTTTTAAGTAACGTTTCTCTGTTCATTCTTACAGGAAAACCTTCCGGGCAAGGTCGATCTGTATCAAGGAACAAAGATCGTGGTGGAATAATGTTACAAGTTGTGGATGGAAAAGGTAATGCGGTATCATATCCCAATTCTCTGATTGTAACTAAAGCGGAGTCCACTGGAATAAGATATACGGCAATGGATTTTACTGACGAGAATAGATTGAATAACCTTTCTCCTGATAACTCAAAGAATAGAGGCATAGTTTATCTTGCACATGAAGAGTCTCATGGATTGTATAAAACTGGAGGTTTAAAGCCAGGACAGTACAAGTTTACGTTCTCAAAATCAAAAGATAAGACATTTACAGAATTTACAACAGAAAAAAGTTATGAAATATTGGATGGTCGTACGACTGTAGTTCAAATACCCGCCGAAAATACTAAACCGCTTGATTTTGTCTTCTTGATTGATTCGACAGGGAGTATGGGCAGTAGCATTAATTCCGTCAAGAACAATGCGAAAAGGCTTATTGAGGAAAAGTTGTCCAATGGTGCTCGCAATTGTCGTGTGGCCATTGCAGATTATCGTGATTATCCTATGTACCCATACGGTGATTCGGGTGACTATGTCTTTAAGCTACGTTGCGGATTTACGACCAATGCCACAACTGCTATAAGTGCATTAAATACGATTACCGCAAACGGAGGTGCTGACACGCCGGAAGCGGTTTATTCTGCATTGGCGAATGCCATTGGTATGGATTGGCGAACTAATGCTGTTAAGACCATTATGTTAATGTGCGATGCAGGACCACATGATCCAGAACCATGGGCGCCATACTATACCAAATCTGAGATAATTGAGATGGCAAAAACATTGAAGGTTGATGAAGAGGATACGGAAAGTGGTATTGACGATACTTATGCAGATACAACGTTTGCTAAAATGTCCTTAATGTCTAAGCGACTTCTTGCTGCAAAAAATGGTGAAAGTGGGATTATTGGCGGTGTTTCAATATATCCTGTTCTTACCAGTTCCAGTTCTTCATTGCGTTCAACTTTTGAGGATTTGGCAGCTGAGACGGAAGGTAAGGTTATTGACACTGGAAGTTATTCGAGTGTTGCTGACGCCGTGGGCGAAGTTATTGAACAGTCCGTGGCGGCAAACGGTTTCGAGACAGAAATTGTGACCGTACGCGAGACAGCCGGCAGCGTTTCCGTACGTGTGTTTGGAGGAAGTACAGCAGATGCAGCGTCTATTGGGTATCAGGTCGTTTCAGGTTCAGGAGTAAATGGGAAGGATTTCACTGCGATAGAAGGTATACAGAGACTGACATGGGCAGAAGGAGAACGTAGCTACAAAACCATTACAATTCCTGTGACTGAGGATACAGATACTTCTAACGATAAATTCTTCTCTATCATTCTCTGTGAGCCATCCAATATGGGGCTTGGCAGTATAAATGTTTGTCGAATTAATTTGTTGGACAAAGATAATACAAGCGGCGAATATAGGATGGGTGATGTTTATGTACAAGGAATATCTCGTAATACAGAAATGGGTAGCGTTTCAGGTTCTGGTTTTATTGTATCGAACGCGACTGTTTCGCTGACGGCTAATGCCAAGTCGGGATATGTATTCACCTCGTGGGAGAATGGTTCAATGGTGTCTTGTCGGAATATTACAGTAGCGGAAGCTGAATCAAACGCTGTAAATGGGGTTGCAACATACACAGCTTCGTTTGTTTCGCTGGAGAATCTACCATTGCCGACAATCATATCACCCAGCGTTGTAACGGGAGTGATAGAAGAGACTTTTGTGTGGCGTCTCAACTATGATTCGATGAGTGAAGCAACTGTAAGTTGCTCCGGATTGCCGCCTGATTTTGTATTTACCAATGGTGTAGTATGTGGGACTCCTACTCGCATAGGAAGTCGGTTAGTAACATTTATTGTTAAAAATGTTAAAGGTGAAACGTCTATGCCTGTTATGTTTGAATTTGTGTGTAATCCACAAAAATCTATATCATATGCGATAAAGTACGCAAATACTAAAAATGTCGGAAATCTAAATCCTGTCTCGTATACAATTGAAGATGAAATTGTGTTTGCACCACTTTCAGATGTAGAAGGGTGGAAATTCACTGGATGGCAGCCAGCGTCAATATCGCGCGGTTCTACTGGTGATATTACGGTTTCGGCACAGTGGTCAGAGATTAAGCCTGAGCTTGGCAAGGGTGATTATCGCGTTGCTGGCGATGAGCTCGTAGGTACGGCTCCTGAGAATGCGGCATCGGTGTATGATGGGTATATTTATCTTGATAAT
>JAGBFY010000519.1 GCA_017936245.1 Kiritimatiellia bacterium | reverse complement strand
GTCCGAACTCCCTCTTTCCGCCCGCGAGCGGCTACAGGGTCGTCATCCGCGATCCGGACGACCTGCGCATTATCTCCCACCCACCATGGTGGACGCCGAAACGCCTCCTTGCCGTGATTGGCATTCTTCTTGCGGTTTTGGCGGCGCTGTCGGTGCGGATGATGATCACGAGACGATTTAATGCGATGATAACAAAAGCTAAGATCGACGCAAAAGTGGGAGAGCGCACAAGACTTGCCGTTGAATTGCACGATTCCATCGCCCAGGATCTTACCGGTATCGCCATGGAAATACGCTCCGCAAAAAGAGCCGAGGATACGGATGCGGCGAATCTCGACAGACATCTGAATCTTGCCGCAGCCGTCCTCGACTCCTGCCGCGACGAGCTGCGCAACTGCATCTGGGATCTGCGCAATCTCACGCTTGACGATGCCACTATCGACGAAGCGATCAGGCGCACGCTCCAGCAGCACCTCGGAGGTGCGAAGCTTGAGGTCCGCTTCGCAGTGGCGAGAAAACGTTTTTCAGACAACACCTTTCATACGATCCTGCGTATCATCCGCGAACTGACAATCAACGCGGTACGTCACGGGGCGGCTACGGACATCAAGGTGGCTGGATGCATCGACGGCGGCAATCTGCTCATCTCGGTGCGGGATAACGGACGTGGATTCGATCCCGACAATGCGCCCGGCGCGAGTTCCGGACATTTCGGACTTCAGGGGATACGGGAGCGGGTTGAAACGCTTGAAGGAAGCTTTGAAATAGAAAGCGGAAGGAAGAGCGGCGGAACAAAGGCGATTCTGACAATTCCGCTGAAACAAAACGATAAGGGGAACGAGGAATGAATAAAATCAAAGTGCTTGT
Organism: Kiritimatiellia bacterium; assembly: GCA_017936245.1. GTDB lineage: Bacteria > Verrucomicrobiota > Kiritimatiellia > RFP12 > UBA1067 > UBA1731. Next base: position 766 of record JAGBFY010000519.1, on the reverse strand, counting down.
GGCGGATGATCACGCAATCGTCAGGATTGGACTCAAATCCGTACTTGATTACGAAACGGACATCGAAGTCGTAGGCGAGGCAAAGAACGGGATTGAAGCGGTTCAGGAAGCGGAGCGGACCCAGCCTGATGTGATCATAATGGACCTTGTGATGCCGCGCAAGGACGGCGTGTCGGCGACCCGTGAAATACACGACCGACTTCCCGACACAAAAATCCTGATCCTCACCACATTCGGAACATCCGACGGAATTGCACACGCATTGGAGGAAGGCGCGTCCGGAGCTATGATGAAAACCGCCGATGACGAGAAGATCGTATCGGCAATCCGCCGCATCGCCAGAGGTGAGACATATATTTCACCGGACATCCGGCGGCAGCTTGAGGAAAACCCTCCCGTCCCGAAACTTTCTCCGAGACAGACTGAAGTTCTCACGATGATAGCCAACGGAAAATCGAACAAGGAAATCGCCGCAGAGCTCGGCATCCGGATCGACAGCGTAGAAGACATCGCAAACGCCCTCTACGCCAAGCTGTCAGTCTCCAACCGTGCCGAAGCTGTCGATGTAGCACACAGGAAACACCTGCTGAAGATTTAACTTATCCTTGCAAAGGAGGGGTACGAGTTTCGCGCACCCCTCCTTTACTAAAATTCGCCTATGAGCCTAATGCTCCGGCAATGATATGTTGTGAGGCAACATTGGTAGGGCGGGCTGTCCTCAGCCCGCCGCGGCGCGTTGGGGCCCACGCGCCCGACCCGTATTGTG
>JAGBFY010000518.1 GCA_017936245.1 Kiritimatiellia bacterium | reverse complement strand
CGACTCATTGAGATAGAATACTCCGTTGAGGGGCGGAAGTACCGAAACCACTTCCTCTACGGAGAACCGCCTTTCAAGTGGTCGGAAGTGAAGGAGTGGATGAAGGATACCGCCCTTTGGAGTCATTGATTCCGGGATTTTGAAGGTGGTTTTTGAAGGGCGATAATCTATGTTTGTGTTTGATGCTGATGTCGTGCGCGTTGAAGGAGCTGTAAAAAAATGAAATGCAAGAGTGAAGAAAGGCGATTTAGAGTGAAGATGCGAATTTTTCTGTCTTCGCTGGCGGTGGCGATGTCGGTGTCGGCGATGAATGCTGGGTTTCGTCCGCCTGCCGTTCCGCTTGTTCAGAACGATCCATTCTTTTCCGTATGGAGCGCGGCGGATCGGCTGACGGATGTTGAGACTACGCATTGGTCAGGCGCAAGGCAGCCGATTTCCATCATTTTGTCCTTTGACGGAAAAACGCGCAGGCTCTGCGGCGCGGAACCGGCAAGCGTTAGCGCGCTGCCACAGGTCGATTTGCGTGTGAGACCTACGCAGACGGTCTATTCCTTCTCCGAAGGAGGCGTCAAAGCGCAGCTTAAGTTTTCCACCGACAAGACGGCGGCGGACTTGGATCGCTTTACGAGACCTGTAACGTATGTAACGCTGTGTGTCGAGGGGGCGAAGGAGTGGGATGCCGTTTTGACGGTTTCGTCCGCCATGGCTACAAACGATGATTCTGCTGAAATGACCACCAACCGCTGTCTAATCGCCGGTTTGAATGCGGTTCGCGTCGGACGGAAGAAGCAGCGACCGTTCAGTCTCGTGGAGGACTTCATGCGCTGCGACTGGGGATACGCGTGGACTGTAGGTCCAAAGCGCGAAGGATCGTCTTGCCATTGGATTCTCGCGTATGACGATTTGGCGGGTCTTCGTTTCCTTGGACGTGATTGTCCGGCCTGGTGGCGCCGGAACGGGCAGTCCTTTGAGTCCATGCTGGCCTCAGCCGAGGCCGACTACCGCGATGTGTGCGAGAAGCTGGATGCCTTTGACCGGAAGTGGGAATCTGATTGCGAGAGGGTCGGCGGGCGCAAGTATGCGGACATCGCGTCGCTCGCCTATCGTCAGAGCCTTTCGGCGTGCAACATTGTCGCCGGTGAGAATGGCGAGATGCTGATGTTTTCGAAAGAGAACGGATCGAATGGCTGCATGGGCACGGTCGATCTCATCTATCCCCAGCTGCCGCATCTTCTTTTGCTTGGTCCGGAATTGGTCAAGGCGACGTTGAATCCAATTATGATCTACGCGACATCCGGCAAATGGCCGTATCCGTACGCTCCGCATGATGTCGGGCGTTATCCCATCGGTGACGGACAGTATTACGGAATGAAGGAGGGATCTGCCGTTGGCGGCAAGAGTGACGATGCCTCTCGTATGCCGGTCGAGGAAAGCGGCAATATGCTGATTGCCCTGGCAGCACTGTCCCATCTCGAAGGGAGCGCCGACTATGTTTCGCGCTGGTGGCCGACTGTGACGCAGTGGGCGGAGTTTCTTGAGAAAACTGGGTTTGATCCAGGCGATCAGCTCTGCACAGACGATTTTGCCGGACATCTGGCGCATAACATCAATCTTTCCGCAAAATCGATAGTCGCGCTCGGATGCTACGCCGAGATGGCCAAGCTGCGCGGCGAGGAGGATGTCGCGTCGCGTTACCGCCGCAAGGCCGAAACAATGGCGGAGAAATGGCTGGCGCGGTCGAAGGGCGGTCGTGAGGGCGCTACAAAAATCGCCTTTACGCAACGGCGCGGACAGGATAATGACACTTGGAGTCTCAAGTACAATCTCGTCTGGGATCGAGTCTTGGGGCTGTCACTGTTTCCACCGTCGGTTGGCGCGAACGAATGTGCCGTATATCGGCGCCTGGCACTGCCGTACGGCACCCCGTTGGATTGCCGCCGTACGTATACAAAGGCGGATTGGCTCGTGTGGAGCGCGATGCTGAGCGGAAACCGCGCAGATTTCGTGTCGCTCATAGCTCCGCTTCATCGTTTTCTTGATGAAACGCCTGACCGGATCCCGTTCACCGACTGGTATTGGGCGGACAACGGGCGTCACCGGTATTTTATCGCGCGAAGTGTCGTCGGCGCTGTGTTTCTGCCATTGGTTGAAGACCGTCGGTTGATTAAAACTAGTCAGTCGAATACCATTGCCGATAATATCTCGCATCCGCGGCTGTTCGCCGACCAAAAGGATTTTGAAGCGCTCAAAACAAAGCTTGATACGACTGAACTCGGCCGTCTCGGGCGAAATCGGCTTTTGGCGGAAGCTGAAGCTCAACTGTCCTTTGAGTCTCTTGAGATCAAGCGTGATGTCAGCGGTCGCCGGATGCTTGCCGTTTCGCGTTCGGCACTCAACGTGATAGGTAAGTGCGCAATGGCCTATCGCCTGACGGGACGTGATGCGTTTGCGAAACGGGCGATTCGGGAGGCGATGGAGGCCGCTGCGCTGCCGGATTGGAATCCCTCCCATTTTCTTGACACTGCCGAAATGGCGTTGGCCGTGGCGCTTTGCTATGACTGGCTGTACGATGTGCTTACGGCAGAAGAGCGTGAGTGTCTGGGGACGGCGCTCCATGACAAGGCACTGGCGGTTGATGTCGATCGCAAGTCGTACGGCTGGTGGATGACGGTGCCGCACAACTGGAATCAGGTTTGTCACGGCGGACTTGCGGCTGCGGCAGTGGCAACTGCGGAACGGAATGCAGAGTTGTCGGAACGCGTAATCCGGCGGGCGGAACGGTGCCTGCCGGCTGCCATGGCGGTGTTTGCGCCGGGCGGTGCATTCCCCGAGGGCCCGGGATATTGGAGCTATGCCCTTGATTACAACGCGATCGCGCTTGCGGCGATTGAGAAATACCGCGGTGAGCCGTCATCTCTCTGTGCGCTTCCTGGATTTCGCGAGCAGGCGTTCTTTATGGATTCCTGCACGGGACCGACCGGTATACTGTTTAATTTTTCCGATGGGAGTGCTGTTCCCGATCCGATCAGACGCGGCACGTTTGCATCTTGGTGGATAGCCGAACGGTTTAACCTCCCGGAAACGCTTTCATGCAACGAACGCGCTTTGTTCGAGGAATACTGCGCAAGCCCTGTGCCGCAGTCGCGAAACAAATTTTCGCAGAATGGGCGCTTCTTTCCGCTGACACTGCTCTTTCTCCAGGATGTTCCGTCGCGGGATAAGGCTCGACTGCCGTTGTGCAGGGTTATCGATGGAGAGAATCCGATTGCGATGATGCGGACTTCCTGGACGGATCCAGAGGCATGGTTTGTAGGCGTCAAAGGCGGTTCGCCGTCGCACAATCACGGTCATATGGACATAGGTTCATTTGTATTCGATGCCCTCGGTGTGCGTTGGGGGTATGAATTGGGAAATGAGCCTTATGCGAAGGTGGAGAAGGCTGGAGTCGATCTCTGGTACATGGGGCAGCGATCGACGCGCTGGTCTCTTTTCCGGTATGCGCCAGAGGGCCATTCCACGTTTCAAGTCGGAAACGAGCGGCAGGTTGTCGCCAAGAAAAGTTCGATTACGCGGTGGACGGACGCATTCCCGGCGACGGTCGCTTTGGACATGTCATATCTTTATGTCGGGATGGGGATGGCCAAGCGTACTTTTACGCTTGGAAGAAGCGGCGGCTTGACCATAACCGATATGATGGAGATTGAAGGGGGAAAGTCGGTAACGTGGCGTATGAATACGAAGGCGTCCGTTCGATTGTTTGGCAATCAGGCTGTTCTCTCTCAGAAAGATGCGAAAGGTCGGGTGCGGGAACTGCGGGTTGTGGCAAAACCGGCGGATGTGAAATGGGAGTTCACGTCCATCGCCGAGCCGCGCGGACGGGCTGACAGCGCCAATCCGGATATGGGACAGTTGTTTTTCACCTTCAGGCCGAAGAGATCAGGCTCTCATACCGTGCGTGTCGATTTTACGGAAAATGAGAATGGGAATTGGACGGACGATTCGCGCGGGGACATGAATGAACGAAAGGAGAACAGGTAGATATGAAAACATTGATTGGCGTGGTCTGTGCGCTGATGGCTTTGACGGGGTTGGCAAAGGAGTCGGTCGTGTTCGTTTGCGCCCATCCTGACGATTTCGGAGGAATTTCGGGAACCGGTATGCGGCTTGCCGAGAAGTTTGATGTGCATGTAATCGACTATACGCACGGCGAGAGGGGGCTCGGTGAAGAGGGATATCGGGATGGATCTGTCAGGAAGATGCGCACCGTGGAGGAGGAGAACGCCTGCAAGGTTGCCGGAGCCACATTGCACTGGATGGAGGAGATCGACGGGGAGGCTGCTGCGGGAATGGATACCTGCAGGAAGCTGGCGGAGCTCCTGAAAACCCTGAATCCGCGTGCGGTCATCGCGCATTGGCCGATAGACACGCATATGGACCATGTCATGAGTACGGCGGCGACGCTTAAGGCGATTCAGCTGGCCGGACTCAAGCCGGAGATATATTTTCAGGAACAGCATCATCAGAGCCGGTGCTATCGTCCCGTCTTTTATGTGGACATCTCATCCGTCAAGGCGCGGAAGGATGAGGTAATCCGGTGCTACAAGTGCCAGTGGCCCGAGGCGATGGTTGAACGCAAGACGGCAGACGCCAAGGCATATGCGGTGGAGGTCGGGATGGCTCTGGCCGAGACGTTGGCGCCGATGGCCGGCACCGTTTCGCTCGGACGGTGCATTTTCAACGAAATCGATAATGTGAAGGTAAGGTAGTCATGAACGAGAGACTTGATTCTTTGGATGCCCTCCGCGGATTTGACATGCTGTGGATCATGGGCGGCGGTGCGTTGGCGATCGCTGTCTCTAAGGCGCTTGGCTTTGGGGACGGAACGTTCGTCTACGATCAGATGCATCATGCCGCATGGCATGGACTTCGGTTCATGGACACGATATTCCCTCTGTTCCTGTTCATCGCCGGCGTGAGCTATCCGTACTCGGCGGCCAAGCGGCTCTCCAGTGGAGCGACTCGAAGGAGTCTGGCGCTTACCGCGCTGAAGCGCGGAGCGCTGCTGTTTTTCCTCGGACTCGTCTACCAGAACTTTTTCGCTTTTGACTTCGCCCATCTGCGCTGGTGGAGCGTGTTGGGGCGGATAGGTTTTGCGTGGATGGTGTCCGCGTGGCTGTATCTGGCGGTCGGATGGAGAGCCCGTCTGGTCATAGCCGCCGCTGTTTTGGTCGGCACAGCGCTTTTCTTTAGATTTGTTCCCGCGCCCGGAGCGCTTGCTGGCGTCGATCCATTTTCACCAGATGGCAACTTCGGCTGTTGGCTGGACCGGACATTGACGGCGGGGCATATCTATGGGAAACTCTTCGATCCTGAAGGTTTCGCAGGGCTCTTGCCGTCTGTCGTCACGGCCATGCTGGGCGTGTTCGCGGGCGAATGGGTGCGCCGGGAGGACGTTGCGGGCGGTCGCAAGACCGCCGGACTGTTGGCGGCGGCGGTTGCCTGTGCATCAGCGGCGGCGGCTTTCGCGCCGTTCTGCCCGATCAACAAGGCTCTGTGGTCGAGTTCGTTCGTGCTGGCGGTCGGGGCGTACTCTCTACTGATGTTCGCAGTCTTCTATTGGATTGTGGATGTCAAGGGGTGGAAAAGATGGACGTTCTTTTTCCGCGTGATCGGCATGAATTCGATCGCCATCTACATGGCACAGCGGTTTATCGGGTTTGACAAAGCGGCGGCTTTCTTTTTCAAGGGAGCGATCGGTCTGATGCCGGATGCCTGGCATGCGGCCGGCGGTCGTCTCGCGTATGTCGTTGTGTGTTGGTTGTTTCTGCTTATTCTCTACCGTCATAAGATTTTTTTCAAAGTGTAATCGAAGCGGTATCTAACGAAAATATCGGACATAATGTGCGATTGTTCTGTCGTGAAAGGATGTAAGATGAGTCTGATGAAAATGTTAGCGCTCGCCGGACTCGGGATTTTCGGGCTCGGGCTTAGGGCAGGCGGGTTGCCGCCGCTTTACGGCGACGGTGTCCATGATGATACGGCTGCGATTCAGGCACGGCTTGATTCGGGTTTGTCATGCGTTTATTTGCCGCCGCCGGCGAAAGAGTATCTCATTTCGAAAGCGTTGGAGATGTCTTCCGGACAGGAACTTCGGTTGGATTGCTTCACGACGGTGCGCCTGGCTCCGAATTCGGGATGTCCGATGGTTGTGAATCGCCATTACAAGACGGGTGACAGAGATATCGCCGTGACTGGTGGACGATGGGAGTATGACAATGTTCTGCAGCCAAGCAACAAGCTGCTTGCCCGTTTGAATAAGACTTATTCGCGCGACGTTGACCGTGGCTGCATCTTCATATTCGACAAGGTGGATCGCCTGACGGTGCGCGGCGTTACGTTCGCAAATCCAGTAACCTACAGCTGTCAGTTGACGCGGACGACGAACTTCACCATCGAGGATATCATCTTCGACTTCACGAAGTGGAATCCAAAGCCAATCAATATGGATGGTATCCATCTGGACGGTGGTTGCCGCCATGGACGCATTGTCAATCTGCGTGGTAGGTGTTTTGATGATATGGTAGCTATAAATGCCAATGACGGCGTTTGTAGCGCATACGAGGGTGAGATTTCTGATATTGAGATCGATGGACTTCATGCTGAGCAGACACATCGCGGCGTGCGGATACTGTCTACGGGCGCACCGATTAGGAATGTGTCCGTGCGGAATGTTCGCATTTCCACCTATCGCAATCTCGTCGCTCTGACGCACTTCTTCCCGGAACGGAAGAGACGCGGCGTTTTCGAAAACATTTCAATCTGTGATTCAAGCGTTTCGGCCGCGCCTCAGCCGAAGGAACTCGGCGGGAAATGGCGTCCGTGGCCGATGGTGTGGGTGGAAAACGGCTGTGATGTCGGACAGCTTATCATTGATGGTGTGTGCCGCTATGAGAAGTATTCCGCGGACGATCCGACTATCGGAATCGAGCCCGGGGCGAAAATTGAAAAACTCATCATCCGTAACTGCAGTCAGGTGAACGGAGTTGGAGGCAACCTCGTGTTCTTGTCGCAGCGAGGCAATGTAGGAACCATGGAGTTGGGAAGTGTGTCGATGCGTTCGGATAAAGGGGCTGGAGGGTGCGTTCTTCGTCACGATGTAGATGATGTATATCTGCTGATAGGACAGTCCAATATGGCTGGACGCGGCGTTTTAACTCCACACAATCGAGTCGATACATTGCGGGTGCGCAAATGGGATGAGGAGCGCTGCGAGTGGATCGAGGCAGTGGAGCCTATCGTCGCTGATCGTACGTATTCAGGTGCCGGGTTGGGGGCAAGCTTTGGACGGGCGATGGCTGATGCGGACAGAACGGTCATCGGACTCGTCCCGGCTGCGGACGGCGGGACGCCGCTCGCGCGTTGGATGCCCGGCAAAGACCTGTATGAGAGAGCTGTGGACAGGACGCGAGCGGCGCTAGCGAGCGGCGGACGGTTGAAGGGCATTCTTTGGCATCAGGGCTGTGCGGATGCCGGATCGTCTGAGACGGCGACCAACTATGCCGCGAGACTCGTCGTGATGGTTAGGCAGCTTCGCAAAGATCTTGTCGCGCCCGATGTGCCATTTGTCGCCGGTGAACTCGGAAGGTTTTTGAAAGACTTCCGCGGGCTTGATCCAAAGCATCCGATGCCTGAGCTTCTATGGCGGACGGTGAACGAGCAGATTCATCAGGCTGTGCGTGAGATTCCGAATGCCGCCGTCGTCTCGTCCGAAGGTCTTGCAAGCAAGTCTGATATCCTTCATTTCGATACTCCGTCCGTGCGTGCGCTGGGTTTGCGCTATGCCGATGCGCTCAAGAAAATCCAGTCCGCGAAAAAGCCATAGGCATATCCGTATTCAGGCATTCCTTTTGTGAGAAGTATGTGGGGGCAGGCTCTTGCGGGATGAAGATTTTGGTCGGATTTAGGTTGTTTTTTGAAATAGTATGGGGTGATTTCACCCTATAAGAATGTCTGTTTGTCGGTGTATGCGCGGTTAGGCCATGCCGCGTTTGGTAGGAACGAAACACAGATTCTTGCTACGGAAGCGGCATAAGGCTTGATGGAGTTGCAACCATAATAATCATGATACGGAATGTAGTTGCAACGTATAAAAGCGCACAAGGAATCTTGTTGAAAACAGGAATAAAAAAAAAATGTGGGGACTCTTCGGGTGGAGAGGGTTTAAGTGGAGGAGTTGGTGAGTGGGTGAGTGTAGGAGTTTTAAGTGTAGTTATCCATCTCCCCTTACTCATTACCCATCACTCATTACCCATCTCTCATCAACCAACTGATCAAATCTTGGCGAGGATGTCGGGTATGTTGGATTTATCAAGTGAGGAAAATGCAAAACACCTCTTGCCGAGATAGTTCAATGATGCGCCAACATGAATCAGCGTCGTTTGGTCAATGATCAGAAATCGGTCATGGAACCTGATGGAGTCTTTGACTGTGAGGGAGTTTGCGTATTGGGCATTGAACTTTGCCACATCGACGGCATGCAGCTTTCTGTTTTGCGGGTTCTTCACAACCAAAACTGATACGCCTTTGCGCTTTTGTGCAATCAACTGAAGCACCGAATCGTCAAAGTACGGATCTATGACAATCAGCTCCCTCTTCGCCATCCGCACAAACTTCTTCATCTGCTCAAACGCATCATATATCTGCCCATCGTAAAATATCTTCTGCGGCGGAAAATCATTATTCTGCATCGCATCCAGTATCAGCTTGAAGCGTTCTTCATTTCGGGCTTGATCGACAATCTGCCGCCTGTCAGTCTCCTCAATACGCGCAAGCAATGGCGCAATGGACGCAAGCGCTTTGCGCATGGCATTGAACGCCCGCATTATTTGTATATTAGTTGCGATTGCTTTAGGAGAGCGAAGTACGCTGCTCAACATAGCAACACCGTTTTCTGTGAACGCATAAGGGAGATACTTGATATTGCTTCCTCTTCCTCCGTTCAAGATGCCAATTTGGCATCTTGAACAATCCTCACGAGTTAACTGAAACATAAAGTCATCTGGAAAACGTTCAAGATTTCGTTTTACCTGACGATTGAGTTGTCCCACCACAACTCCGTAGAGTTCCGCAAGGTCTCGATCACGCATAACCTGAACGCCACGGATCGTAAGTAATTCTTTTCGG
>JAGBFY010000517.1 GCA_017936245.1 Kiritimatiellia bacterium | reverse complement strand
CTTCTTGCCGCTCTTTGTATAGGAGGAGGTGTGTGGTATTGGCAGGATGCAAAGGCTAAGAAACAGGCCAGAATCGAGGCACCGGCAGGAGCGGCAGAGGAGCGTGAATGGAGCGCCGAGGCGGCAGCGAGAGAAGCTGAACGCAAAGCCGAACTCGAAGTATTTCGTCTTTATTCAAAAGCTCAAAGTGCGCATGATCTTATCAATGGGGAATCATCTGAAATAAAGGAGTTCTTCGCAACGGAAATCCGTGCCTTCGAGAATGATCGTCGCGCCGGCGATGATGCAAAGGCAAATTCCAAGTATGTAGTTGCAACGAATTTCTATGTGCAAGCGTTGATGGCTGCGACTGCACTAAAAGGATCCGTGATTAAATACCAAGAATGCAAGGAGTTGTTGCCGAAGATTGAGCGCGCCAAGGAACGTGCCGATGAAGTGAATGCGGCAGGATCGCTGCCGGGCGGGTACAGGGTGGCGCAAGAGGCTCAAAACGTAGCGCTTGCCGCATTTAAGGCAAAGCGGTTTGATGAGTGCAAGGTAAAGCGTCAAGAGGCCGAGTCGCTTTTTGCGTCATTGCGGACAGATGTCATCACTGCCGTTTTGGATGTTGCCGAAGGTCATAAAAACAATGAGCGTTGGGAGCAGTGTAAACAAGAGGCAGAAAAGGTGCTTGGTTGGGATACGAATAATGCCAAGGCGATAGAGCTAAAGACCGAGGCTGAGAAACACCTTGTTCCGTCGTTATGGTGTACCGTGAAGATTGGGGAACGCGATTTGTCGGGTGCTGGCTGCAAGGTGCGCATAGACGGCAAAGAGTTCGGGCTTCCTTTTGGGTGGAAGAGCCTTGAAAAGGGCAAGTCTCTGAACCCGTTTGACATTGAGTATACCGAATGCGGAAAGCGATACGTTGGAAGATTTCCTGGACAATATGTCGATTGGGCCGGGGAGAAAAAGATTTCGATTGTCCTAAAAGAGCAGACAGGTCCCAAGCATGGCGACACGAAGACGTTGACGCTTCCAGGCGGTGCGACGATGGAGATGATCTATTGCGCTCCTGGCAATTATGTGTATGGGGACGAAAAAACACCTTCGCGCATGGAACATGGGTTTTGGCTTGGGAAATACGAAGTGACCCAGACACAATGGAAAAGTGTGATGGGTGAGAATCCATCGTATTTCAAAGGAGATGATAGATTGCCAGTTGAAAGTGTATCCTGGGAAGACTGCAAAAAATTCATTCAAAGGGTCAACATGGAGAATCCGTCTCTGAATGCGCGTCTGCCGACGGAGCGAGAATGGGAATATGCCTGTCGGGCCGGGACTTCGACAAAGTACAGTTGGGGTGATGCCTTGAATGGTGACAAGGCAAACTGCGACGGAAATTATCCGTATGGCACTGAAATCAAAGGACCATATCGTGAGAAGACCGTGACTGTGGACAGTTTTCATCCTAATCCATGGGGATTCTACAATATGCATGGTAATGTGTGGGAGTGGTGTGAGGATCGGTATTCAGCATCGGGCGATAACCGTGTCCTGCGCGGGGGCAGCTGGAACTACGGCGCCAGGTACTGCCGCTCCGCGCACCGCAGCGGGTTCTGGCCCGGCCTCCGGGTCAACTTCATTGGCTTCCGCCTCGCTTGCTCCGCAGGACCGCGTGAATGAGAGGCGGAGCTGAGGCAAGCGAGCCGGACAGGGCCGCCCAAAGCGGAGCGGGCGGCCGGACGGCGAGCGAAAGGAAAATCTTGAAAATACGATGAAACGAATCGGATGCATTTTTGACAAGGTCGTGGAATACGACAATCTGAGGCTCGCCTTTTTCAGGGCAAGCCGGGGAAAGCGTTGTCGTGACGACCAGATCCGCTTCGGAATGAATCTTGACAGGGAACTGGATATTTTGAGACGGGGACTTGTTGATTGCGACTATCCTATAGGGG
>JAGBFY010000516.1 GCA_017936245.1 Kiritimatiellia bacterium | reverse complement strand
GATTCGCCATCTGATGCAAGACGGACCGTATGCCCCTCCTCCTCAAGCAAAAGAGAAAGCGCACTTCGAATTGAACGCGTATCATCGGCAACAAGGATATCAGCCATTTCCAACTTCCCCTTCCGTTCCTTCGCCGCAAAGCGGCAGTTTAACCGAAAACACACTCCCGCCACCTTCACGGGCACGAACCGACACCGTACCGCCCATTCCGGAAACGAACCCTGAAACTATGTTCAGTCCAAGCCCCAATCCTCCTGAGCCTTCTTCCGGAGAAGTCTGATAGAAACGCTCAAAAATCCGTTTACGCTCCTCTTCCGAAAATCCTGGCCCCCTGTCGGCCACCTCAACACATGCCGAACCGTCAGGGCCGCACGAACACGAAACCTCCACCGTATCCTCTCCTGCATAGCGACAGGCGTTTTCGACAAGATTGACAATCACCTGCTCCGTCTTGTCCGCATCGGCGAAGGCAAACACCGGCGAACCGTCCACAACCTGAATCACGCAGTCCGGATGACGCACACGCACAAGCGACACCGCACGTTCCGCCACCTCTCGAAGTTCGATTCTCTTGCTGTCAAAGCTCAGCTTGCCATTCTTCAGTCTCACCACGGTCAGCAGTTCCGCAATCATCCGGGCCATCCGTTCCGACTCATGGCTTATTGTCGCTATCGCCTCGGCGCGCCTTGATTCATCTTTCATGCGGCCAAGCGCAAGCGCCGACGAAAGCGGCACGATGCTTCCGAGAGGTGTATTCAGTTCATGTGAAACTATGTCAAGGAAGGTGTTCTTCACCGCCAGATCATCACGGGCGCGCTTTGCCGTCCGGGCAAGAAGAACACCTCCCGTGAAAAGTATGAAGAAAAGAAGCGCAACCATCGTCGCGCCAACGACGATAAGATAAAAGGGGGCACGGTCTTCAGGACTGAACGGCGGCATGTTGCACCCTATCACGGTATCATCATCCAGACGCGCCCAGCCGATCGCCACTCCGTTCGTGGGACTATACACTCCATACTTCCTTGCAGGGATGTTAGTTCCCCAAGGAAGCGAATCCATCTTCCATACATAATCAGCGACACTGGTCTCTCGATATGTCTTCAGCCTTGATGCCATGCGATTTTTGATTCGCTGCTCGTACCTATCATGCTGCTTTTCCACATCCAGAACCTTAACTTCGGTAGCGATGCCGCTGACGCCAAACAGCAGAGCCGCCAGACCGGCGGCGGTGATCAACACCGCCGGAAGCCCTATGAACAGGAAATATGTGCGTATATCCCTGTCCATAAGAATCATCCATTCGGCACACCGACAATACCAGTCGAAAGCCCGGTGCGCAGAAACGCATAGCGCCGCGTACCGTCCTCATCCAATATGATGGCGACGGAATCGAGGAAGCGCACCCAGTTCGAGACACACCAGTCGCGCTTTACTCCCCGCTCATGCAGAAACGCCGCGTTGTACAGGTCGTGGGTGGTGAATATGCCAAGCTTTGCGGTGAACTTCCCCAACGCCCACTCCTCCAAGGCATCTGTCGCTTCGGTGATCTGACGAAATCCGCGCTGGACTCCCGTATCGAGGTATTCGAACACCTTTTCAAAGAAATTGCCGTCCCTGAAAAGTTCGAACACTTCATGCTGGTCGGCGCAGTAGAACGTATCGTTGCCAAGCAGGATGTCCGTAGGGATTTCTACATCATGAAGCCCCATGCCTTCGGCAATACCAGACGCGGTCATGACGGTACGCAGCAGTGGACTCGACAGGAACTGGACATCTCCAGCAAATTCCTTCAGCCTCGCACCCATCTCGCGGCTTGTGCGCAACCCCTCGGCAGTAAGAGGGAGAGCCTCTCCGAACGTCGGATCCTCATTGTCGATCTTGGGACGCTCCCCATGGCGCACAAGAAGCAACACCCGGCTTCCATTCTTCAGCTCGGCGTTCACGTCATCAAGTGTGATTTCGCCGAGCGGCTGACGACAGCAAAGTTCGTCGACTTCAGGGTCATTTCCGGTAAGTTCGGCAAGAAACCGGCGGCGGAACGCAAGGTGCCCTCGGATCGATGCAAGATTTCTGGACGCACCGAAGTGAAGCTCACCGCGAATCCAGCCAACCTGAATAAGCACGAAATCGGCAAGCGTCTTTATGTTCTGGTAATCTACCGGACGGCCTTCGCGTATTGCAGACAAGACCTCTCGGTTCGGTGCCGCCATTACAGGCAGATTCCAAAACGCAGTGTTGTCGTTCCGCCAGTCGGTGTTGGCAACGCGGTCCTCCAGTACACGGAAGATGTCAAGCTTATCAGCATCCCTTGTGCAGTGCGCGGCGGCAAGCGTGAGCGGATCCAATCCGTCCGGCACATCGCGCCGGTTGTGGAAAAGCACGGCGTTCAGGATCGCATCCTTGTGCGGATGGCCGTCCAGCCACCCCTTTTCGCGGACAATGTCATGCGAAAAGACAGCATGGTCAATGCTGTCCGAATCGCGGAACGTGTTGTACCGCCGAAGCTGTTCGTAGCGGCCCGTATCGTGAAGCAGCGCCGCAAGTTCACACACTTCGGCCGTTTCGGCGTCCATCCCCTCGCCTTCGATGATCGCCTTGGCATTCGCAACAACCATGTCAGTATGATGCAGCTTGAGCGCCATCATCGGCGGCAGCACGCCGTCCACCCTGTAGCCGTTGACGTATTCGCCATAGAGACGGCGGATGTCGGACACCCAACCGCTCACTGTCCGCCCCCTATGCCGCGTTGACCTGATGCCTCCGCCGCCAGACGTCTCGCGGCGGCGAGGGAACGCCCCATCCTTGCAAGCTTCTCCTCCAACTCATCGTTTCCGGCTCGCGCGGATTCAAGTTCGTTTTTAAGTCCGGCGAAATCCGTCTCCATCGCCGCTATGCGCTCTTCCAGAGATTTCTTTTCAAGTTCGAGGCTGCGCTTTTCCTGCTCAAGGCACTCCCTGGCCGATTCAATCTTCACCTTCTCGATCTCAAGCGCAGTCATTGCGGCCTCGAGATCATGCTTCTCCTGCTCTAGTTTTTCCTTCTCCTGCTCCAGAGTTGAGCGCGCCTCTTCAAGCTCGGCATTCTCAAGAGCCATCGCCTCGACCACTTCACGCTGAACATCCAGCTCGTCCACCATGGTGACAGGATCGACAACATGCTTCGAAACCGACCTCACCACCTGGACCGGCTTCGACTGCGGCTGCTTCCTGATGCCAAGCATCTCCGCAAACATAGACTGTTCTTCATTCATAATGAGATGATTATACCATATCAGGGCATTCTTTGCTCTTATCTGGACAGCAAGAAACAACATCATATCAGATGTTGTTTTGTGGTATAATTCTTCAATATGTCTTACACGGCGGAAGAACTTGATAAACTTTTTAGCTCCAATGCGCTCGAACGCATCGGAATGGGGTCGCGTCGCTCATGTTATCGTCTTCCGTGCGGAAAACTGTGCGTCAAATGCTACCGGAGCGACAAGGAGATAGACGAGGGGAAATACGAAGGCGCGATGAAGCTGCCTGCGTCTGTTGTCCGCGAAATCATCGAGGCACGTTTCGACAAAAAAAGCAACACTTCTTGTCAGGAATACCGGTATTGGAAGGATCTTCGCGAAAAGCTGCCTGAAGACGTTTTTGCGGCATTCCCTCAGACGATGGAATGCATGCTCGTCCCATCTTGCGGATGGTGCATTGTAGAAGAGCGTGTCGAGAATTACGACGGTACGGATCCAGAAGGTCTCTGCACCGCATATAGAGCCGCAGATGAAGCCGGAAGAAAAAGGCTGCTGACGGCATTTAAGAGGCTATTCGACAGTTTCATCATTCATGCAGTTCGGCTTTACGACCCACAGAATGTTGTAGTTCAGAAGATTTCGAAAGAAGATTTTACTCTCCGTATTGTGGATTTTGAACCGGCCTCCCGTTCTTTCATACCAATTGATTCAATGCTCCCGTCTCTTGTTCGTAAAAAGACTGCGCGCCGGGTCAGACGTTGGCTAAAGGAACAACTCGGGGTGGAATTGGATCAGGCAGTTGCTGATTTTGATGCAAAATCACCGATTTCAATGTCGTTTTCCGTCTCCGACAACTACTCCCAGCATCTGGCGGTGGTACTTGCGAGCGTTCTTGAAAACAACCCTGATTCACAGTTTGTTTTCCACGTCCTTCACCGAAACATCTCGGAAGAGAATCAATCGTGCATTCGAGAACTTGAACGGCTGTATCTGAACGGGAAAGTATGTTTCCATTTGATAGACGCGACATTGTTTGAATCGTTCCCAATACCCAAAGAGCTGGAGCACGTAACGAAAGAAACATATTTCCGTTATGTTTTGCCGGACATTCTCCAAAACGAAAAGAGAACGATATATTCCGATGTTGACGTTCTGTGCGTAGGGGATCTTCGTCCCCTGTGGGAGATTGATTTGAGAGGGCGCATTATCGGGGCGGTTTCCGAAGGACATGACGGCGAGTTCAAAAAGAGACTGCTCGGTTTGACGGATGATGCCCCGTACTTCAATGCGGGGATGCTGGTTATGGATCTGGAAGCCATGAGAGCCGAACGCGGCCCTGCGGTATTGATGGAGAACACAATCAGATACGCAAACCGGATCGCATGGCCGGATCAGGATATCATCAACATAACGTTCAGAAACAGGATTCTTGAACTGGAAACGATCTGGAACTGTTTCAGGCGCGTCAATCTGAGAATGAAAAAACGTGTGGTCATTCGTCATTTCGCAAGTGCGACCCAGAAGCCTTGGTGCAACATATGGAAAAACACGACCTGGCCCGCTTATCTCAAGTACCTGCTTAAGACTCCGTATTCAAAAAAAGCTTTAGGTTTCGTTTGGGGACATGTTAAAGGTTTTTTCTTTTACAAATATACGAAGAAAAAAGTCACGCGTTACCTCGTCTGCGGAATACGTGTCTGGAGGAGTCGCGCCAGATGAATTATAAAGAACGAGGTGACGATGGATTGCCGACGGTTTCAATCATCGTGCCGACATATAACTCGGAGAAATATATCAACACCTGCGTTGATTCGCTCCTTGCACAGACATGCAGCAACATTGAAATTATTGTTGTTGACGACGGAAGTGTCGATTCCACACCTGAAAAGCTGAAGAAGTACAGCGATGATGGTAGAGTGCGCGTCGTTACGCAAAAGAATAGCGGTGTTTCGGCAGCGAGAAACGCCGGGGTTGCCATTGCGCGCGGTGAGTTCGTTTCGTTTGTCGACTCCGACGACGTTATGCATCCGGATTACATCGAGAAATGTCTTTGCCTGGCGCGGAGTGATGATTGCGAATTTGTTCTTATAGATGTCGCCGAATTTGACGATGGCGAAAAATTGACGTTTAATTCTCTCGACGGCAACAATTTTGACGAAGTTGTCAGCCCACTTGAATATTATCTCGACAATGGTTTCAAAGGCGGCATGTCATCAATGCTCGTACGCCGCCGGTTGATTCAAGGCCTGCAATTCCCCGAAGGAGTTTCCAAGGGCGAAGACTTGTGCTTTTCGTATTCGCTTCTGGCTCGTCTCAAGAACGGCCGTCACCTTCACGGCCCCGCTTATTTCTACCGACGCACGGAAGGGTCGCTCGATAGAACGGCAATGACGCTTAAGGATGTCGTCTCTCTCGCCAATATCATGCGCAGGCTTTATAGTATATATGCAATTGATGAAAGAAAGCTTGATATAATCAAGCGGCACCTTTTCACAAAGATGATTAAGAACATCGTAAAACGTGCCATTTCAAACGCATCGCCTGATGCCGCTGACGCAATGCAGCATGAAATCACATCGCTTGTACGCGACGGAGTGGTCGGATATAACGGTTTTACATTGCGCTGGCGCTGGCGCTTGTGGCGCTTGTGCCGCAAACACAATGCTATGCGGAGAGTGTAATGGCCGTTTCTCTTTATTATTGGAATGACATGCCTAATTTCGGCGATCGCCTGAATGAGGATGTGTGCAGATATCTCTCCGGATCGGATCCTGTTTGGGCATCGCCCAAGCGTTGTAATGCCGCATTCATCGGCAGCATTCTTGAAAAATTCATCTATCGCAGAAAACATTGGACAGCGGACGCCTTATGGATTAAATATTTCCGCCGCAAGGTCGATGTTTGGGGGAGCGGATTCATCAAGCAACCGGAATATCCCTGCGAAAGGTTGATGAGGCGGATTAATGTCCATGCCGTACGCGGCAAGCTTACTCTGGAACGTTTGCGAGGATTGACGGGCGGTGCTCTTGACAATGTGGCAATCGGTGATCCTGGACTTCTTGCGTCGAAACTGTATCCCGCGAAGACTCCTGCTTTTCGTGTCTGCGGGATAATTCCTCACCATGCAGAACTCGCCGACGTAAAAAGGTCCGCTGAAACAGTCGCGGCAGAACGCGAAACCGGGATTCTGCAAGATTCAACAGTTAAGGCCATGCCGCTCTTTGGGCATCTGGCGAAATCCATTCCCGGATCAGTTGTCTTAAATCCTGAAAGTACCCCCAAGACGGTTATCTGCCGCATAAGCGAATGCAAGGCGATTTTATCGTCCGCAATGCATGGGTTGATTGTGGCCGACAGCTTCGGCATTCCCAATATGAGGATCGTCGCCTCCGACTCTCTTATGGGTGGCGACTATAAATTCAAAGACTACTACTCGGCTTTTTCAAAAGACAGATACAGAGCGGTCGACATAAGGGAAGATATCCCGGCAACCATTCTGGAATTCACAAGAAACGGTTTTCAGGATACACGGAATGAAGTAGCAAAGATACAGGATTCTCTGATTGAATACTTTCCGTTCAAAAGCACCACCGGCAAACAGCTTCCAGCGAAATGAGAATCGGTATCTATAAGGACACGTTCGCCAATAACCGCGGTGCTGACATCGCGGTGAAAAATCTCGCCGCGGGATTAAGCGAGCGCGGGCATATGGTGACGCTTTTTGATAAGAGCGAGTTCGCCGAGAAGGTGCGCGACGATTATGATGTAATCATTTCGACCGGCACGAATGAAAGTCTTGATTTGGTTAAGATAAAAGGTTTGCCGCCGATTATTCAGCAGTTCCATACCGACCCTGAATATCCATTCCGGCATTGGATAAAGCGTTGGCTGCGCAACCGAGCCATAAAGGCGGCGCTTAAAAAGGCAACGGCGTTTCAGGTGCTGCGAGAAGAGCATATTGAGACTTTGCAGAAATTAATCAGCGTTCCAAAAGAAAAAATTACAGTCATCGGCAACTGGAGCCGCTTTGAAGGGCACGCGAAGTCGCTGCCGGAAGAAAAAATTATCATTTGCCCAGGTGCGATAAATGCCGACAAAAATCAATCACTTCTCGTCGATGCGTTTGCAGAAGTATCCGATGGATTTCCAGATTGGCAGGTTCATATTTACGGACGCGGCAAAGCAAAAGATGAGGCGGCACTCTTAAAGCGCATTACAGCGAAAAGGTTGGGAAATCGTATTTTACTTAAAGGATATGCCGATCTTTCCGAGCCTTATGCCAAATGCGCTTTTGGGGCGTTCCCCTCAAAAACCGAAGGTTTCGGCATGGTCATTCTTGACGCAGCCATGTTCAGAAAACCTTCTTTGATGATCCACGACTGGATAGGTTGCGGCGAATCCGTCTCCCCGTCCGGTTTTGCCGGAGCTCTTCGAAAGCTTATGTCTGACGCAGACCATCGGTACGCGCTCGGTGAACGGTCTTACGAATACTGCAGAGCTCACTATTCCCGCGAGACTATTCTCGACAGATGGGAGCGACTCCTCTCCGAAGCCGCGCGGTGATGCTTGCGGTCAGAAGTTCTTCAGATACCTGTCAAGAAAACGGTAGCCTTCTTCTGTGGCCGATCGAGGAGGACGGTGGCCGGTCGCATGGTTTATGAGCTTCAGCCTCTCTGGATGTTTTTCATATCCCTTCGCCCTGCGCATGATGACGCCGCTCTCTTCATTGTCTGCCTGACCTGCGATAAGGCAAAACGGTTTGCCGCCGGAAAGGGACAGCAACCCAGCATGATCCATCCCCTTCGATTTCACCTCATTCATCCTGTCTCCCCAGTACCAGATATCCTTCCAGTTCGTCTGATCCCAGCCAATACCGAAATCACTTGCCACGATCACCTTGATACGATGATCAAGGCATCCGGCATAGAACGCCATCTTTCCTCCGAGGGAATGTCCGGTAATGCCTATGCGTTCCGGATCCACACGAGGATCCGCAGCAACAAGATCAATGAGCAGCCTCGTGTCGAACGTCAGCTTGCCTATGCCCGTCCACCCTGGATGATTCTCCTTGAGTCTGCATCCCGCATGCCTCCATTTTTCCCAGGCCGCATCGGGGGATCCCTTCTTGGAATATGTAAGGTAATACGCTTCAGCCGTTACTGTTATGTACCCGCGTTTAGCAAGATCGCTCATATATGCAACCTCTGTGAAATAAGTGAGATTTGTCTTGGGCGACACATACTGAAATTCAAAACCGCCAGTCTTTGGATCGAAACCGAGCATCGCCTCCGGATAGTAGAACGGGACCACCACAGCGGGAAGACGTCCCTTTGCATTTTTCGGCACAGCCATCATAAGTCGCTGAAATGTTCCGGGGCCGTTCGCCTGACGGTATTCCTCCACATCAAAATCAGGAAATGAATATGTTGCAGATTTCTCAACGCTCCGCGGAAACGCTGCATATTCCACCGGCGGATCCAAATATTCGTTCCAATCGGCAAAGGCTGCGACACCGCAAAAGGCAACAGCCAACACAGCTATCCTCTTGAACATGATTTCCATCCCCACTAAGAACTCAATAGGTTTTTCAAGGCCTCAACATTCAAACCGCACGTCCGGCCAATCCGAAAGGCGCCTGAACGCGGCCGGCAAAAGGTTCGCGGAGTCCAAATCGTCAAGATCCTGCCAGATGAACTCTATCCAGTCCTCCTGCGATTTCAACGATCCGGCATCCACACCCTCTGCAAGCTTCAGTTCGTATATGAGATTGATTTCAGCATGCGGTTTCCCGTTCTGAAGGAAGGAATTTTCAAGAGCGCCAAGAAAAGCACCTGTGGACGAATCCACTCCAAGCTCCTCCTTCACCTCCCGCACAAGCGCAATGCGCCCACTCTCCCCAAACTCAATATGTCCGCCAGGCAGATACGTGGACTTGCCGCCCTTCGCACGACAGAGAAGCAATTTGCCATCCTTCACACACACACCTCGCGCAATAGACTCTATCCCTGCAAGCTCATATTCATTCATCTTGTTCATCTTCCTTTCATGCAGGACATGATCTCATCGGCGGCAATTGCAAGCGGCTCTCCATCCGCCTGAAGATAGGCCATCGCATCGTCGAGCCTTTTCGCCGCAGCCGAACGGGCGGCAGAATCCGAAAACCAAACCTCCAACTGCTTCGCGACGGCTTCTGGAGTGAAATCCTCCTGAAGAAGTTCCGGCATAGGCGGCTCGAATCCGCATTTCTCCGCCACGACGTTCGCAAGCCCAACATGCCTCACGCCTTTTATGACGCGCCGGGCGAACCATGCAAGCACAGGTCCTACGGCATACACCAATACTGTAGGACAGCGCACAAGCGCGGCCTCCAATGTTGCGGTTCCACTTGCGACCGCCGCGCAATCCGCGATACGCAAGAGTTCACGCGCCTTCCCCTTCTGAATCTCGACAGACGGCAATCCTTTGAATGTTTCTACTATGCGGCGGATTTCGCGTTCCGCAGCATCGTTCGCCGCCGGGATGCAAACTCGAAGCTTTAGATTCCGCGCTTTATGCTTGATTATCTTCAATGCCTCCAGAAGACGGGGAAGTATCCGCTGTATCTCTCCGATGCGCGAACCTGGGAGAAGAGCAAGAGTCTTTCCATCGCATCCGCACATATTGGGAGACTTCGTTTCAACCGTCTCACATTCCACAACCTTCACAAGCGGATGGCCGATGAATTTGGCATCCAGACCCGTCCCTTCGAACAGTTTCGGTTCGAACGGAAAGAAGCAGAGCAGTTTTGTGAGTGCGGCGGCGACCTTGGGGATCCGACCCTGATGCCACGCCCAAACCTGAGGGCATACCATGTGGACGGACGGAATGCCAAGACCTTTCGCATACGCCGCAAGCTTGAGATTAAGACCGGGATAGTCAACGGTCGTTACTACATCCGGCTTCCATTCGCGTATCGCCCGCTTCATTGTCCGTGCGACACCGAGAAAATAGAACAGCTTTCGCAGCACAGGCCAGAATCCCATCACGGCAAGATCGGCGGTTCTGAATCCGTAATCCCCATAGCCGCGAATCTCCGCGCCGCGAGAGCGCAGCAGACCCGCAAGCCGTTCGGCATACAGAACACCTGATTCCTCTCCTGCCAACAGCAGTATTTTCGGATATCTCCCCAAACTTTCCATGCCGCAGATTATAGCATATATAACAAGCCTGGCTCTCAATAGCGCTCGAATGCAAGACAGCACTTGAAGCGTCCGCAGGTGCCGTTCATCAACGACGGCAGAGAACTGCCGGAACGTCTGTCGGGGGCAAGCTTCGAAGGATAGCGTCTCTGCCAGCTGTTGCAGCAGCAGACGCGTCCGCACGGACCGAGTCCGCCCAACTCGGACACCTCATCGCGAGGCCCCATGGCCCATAGGCTCACATCTACACCAAACTGCCGCTTCAAAGCCGTTTGCGCAGCGGAAAGGTC
>JAGBFY010000515.1 GCA_017936245.1 Kiritimatiellia bacterium | reverse complement strand
GCAACCATTCAGCGTTTGAACCACCCCGGTTTCAAGCAGTTTTAACACAAGTCGGAGCAGTACATTGTAACTGCTCGTACAAAGGATCCGCAAGAACAAGAAGGATTACCTTGATGTGCGCTACCCGACACGGGAGGAGCTGCGCCAGATGACATGGCAGTATCTCTCGGCGGGAGCGAACGGGATAATGTACTATTCGTTCAATACATTGCGCGATTACGTGAAGGGTGCCGAGTTCGACGCGAAATGGACTGAACTCAAGGAAATCGCCGCAGAGGTCAAGAGCTTTGAGAACGTGTTCCTGACGGATCGGGATGCTCCCGCCGTAAAGGGGATGACTCCGTTTGTCGGTGCTCGCGCCTGGCGGTATGGCGGTGAAGTGTGGCTTTTGGCTGTCAATGCGTCGCGTGATCCGCAGGATGTGTCGCTTACTCTCGATTGCGATACCGTGTCCGCAGTGAAGAGCATATTCGGTGCGCCTCCTGTCCGCAAGGATGTTCGGACCTTCGGATATTCGCTTAAACCGCTGGAGTGCGTGTTTGTCAGAATGGAGGAAAAATGAGTAAAACGGCAATTGCTGTGTTTCTTTGCATGATGGCGGTCGCGGCCTTTGCCGAGCCGCTGTCCAAGGATTTCCGTCTGCCCGGGAATGGTCTTTACCGTTATGTTGAAGGTGCAGGTATGGATGGTTCCCGTGCCGTCGTGTTCGAATCTTCTTCGCCTTGCGGTACAGGATGCCCGTCTGTGAGCCTTGATCTGGAGGCTGGAAGCCGATACTCGTTCACTGCGTTGGTGAAGGCGGAGGTGGCTAAGGGTACAGTGATGCAGCTGATGCTGGAATGGAGGGACGGAAACGGCAAACGTCTCGGTTCCGCATACGGCAATCCGGTTAACGATAACGAGGTGCTTCCAGATGGATGGTTGAGGTACGGCAACACTACGGCTGTGATTCCGGAAGGGGTGAAGTCCGCCGGACTCTATTTCTATGTCGGGCAGGGTGGCAGCGGCAGGGCGGTGTTCGACCGTTTTGAAGTCACGCGGCTAAACGCATACAGCGCAGGGCCGTTGCTTAGTTCCTCATATCAGAATGTCGCTACCGGTGGCGTAGTGCGTTTCGTCGTCCCTCTGCATGGGTTCGACGGCCTGAAGATCCCTGAGGACAGGTTCGAGTCCTTCTTTACGTACCGGGGCACTGACGGTGTCGTCAGGAAAGTGAAGCCGTCGAAATTCGATCTCGACCACGCCGAGCTTTCGATAGAGGTGGACGGCATGGCGATGGGAACGCATCAGGTCGGTTTTTCCGTATCGTCTTCAGGGCGTTCCTATGGCACGGTCTGCGCGAAGTTCACGCGCGCGGTGAATGTGCCGAAAAGAAAGGTGTGGATCGATCCGAAGAAACGTCTCATTGTGGACGGAAAACCGTTCTTCATGCTTGGCATGTACTGGCGGAAGATAACGCCTGAGGAACTGGACGCGTTCTGCCCGTCGCCGTTCAATACGGTGCTGCCGTGCCAGAGACCGGATCGTGCGCAGTTCGATCTGTGTCGGGAGCGTGGGCTTATGATGTGCTATCCGTTTGAGCACCGCTATGACGAGCCGGGCGAGGCGACAAATGTTGTGCGGATTGTGAAGGAACTGAAAGATCACCCCGCTCTGCTGCTGTGGTATCTGAACGACGAGCGTCCGGTATCGATGGTGAGACAGGTCACGGCAAGGCACGACCTTGTTCTTTCGCTTGATGACCAGCATCCTACCTGGACGATGTGCGACCATCCCGGAAAGGTGAAAAGCTTTCTTGGAAGCTATGAGATCATAGGTGCTGATGCGTATCCGATCGGCAATTCGCTTCCAGGATATCCGTTCCCCATTGAAAACGTTCTGAAGTATGCGCGCATTGCGCGCGAAAGCAGCTACGGTCTCTATCCGCTATGGCATGTTCCGCAGGCGTTCAGCTGGAGCTGGTTCAGGAAGGGGAATCATGAACATATTGACATGCGTTACCCTACGCGGGAGGAAATTCGCCAGATGACGTGGCAGTATATCGCTGGCGGAGCGAACGGGATCATCTATTATGCGTTCAATGCCTTACGGGACAATTTCAAGGGCGCGGAGTTTGTGGAGAAGTGGAACGAGCTCAAGGAAATCGCCGCAGAGGTGAAGGGTTTCGAAAAGGTTTTTCTTTCGGAGGAAGATGCGCCAATCGTGAAAGGGGTTACTTCTAATGTCGGGGTGCGAGCCTGGCGGTATGGAGGCGACGTGTGGCTTCTCGCCGTAAATGCGGCGCGTGTTCCGCAGGATGTCGCCATTTCGCTCGATTGCACTGTCTCAGGTGGAATGGAAAAGGTGTTCGGAACACCTCCCGTGCGCAAAGATGCGCGGACATTCTGTTATTCACTTAAACCATTGGAATGCGTGCTTGTTCGCATGGTGGAAAAACGAATCCGCTGATTTCAGCGGATTCAAGGGAACTATTACGGAAAGTTATGCAGATGAACATCAATAAAATGTCTTTTGGAGTCGTGGCAATGTCTGTGTGGATGTTGTCCGCCGGGGCTCTTACCGCCGCTGTTGTCGAGCCTGCGAACACGGATGAGATACTGTGCAATCCCGGGATGGGCATATGTCATTACCAGTATTCAAGCCGCATTTGGGCGTACGGATCTCAGCTGGAGCAGGGTGATACCCTTGAATGGATGCCCGGGACCACGGTCTTGTACATGCGCCTTCCCTGGGCTTATCTCGAGCCGCAGGAAGGTGTGTACCGCTGGGATCTTTTGGAATCTCGGGCCGCATCGTGGCTGAAGGCTGGAAAGAAACTTGCTTTTCGCATATCATGCATGGACCACACCATGATATCGACACCTCAATGGGCCATCGATGCAGGCATCAAGGGAAAGAAGTATCCGTACAAGAACAAACCGGGCAACGCAATCGTATTCGAGCCGGTGTGGGACGACCCGGTTCTTCTGGAAAAATACGGAAACTTCCTCAAAGCGTTCGCCGTCCGGTATGACGGCAATCCCGATGTCGCGTTCGTGGATCTCGGTTCGTTTGGACAGTACGGGGAAGGGCACAGCATGACACTTGGGGCGATAAGAAAGAAGGATCCCGAGGAGTTCGACCGTCTCTGCAGGTTGCATCTTGATCTTCTGCGAAAGAATC
This sequence comes from Kiritimatiellia bacterium, assembly GCA_017936245.1. Taxonomy (GTDB): domain Bacteria; phylum Verrucomicrobiota; class Kiritimatiellia; order RFP12; family UBA1067; genus UBA1731. The sequence continues at coordinate 992 of JAGBFY010000515.1, read as the reverse complement.
TTCCGAACACCTATCTCGTCGTTTCCGATGACATAGGCGGCGGTGGATGGATAAAAGGCAAGGACGGGAAGCGGATATCGGACCATCCGCTTTTTGAGTATTGCCGCAGTATCGGCATTGGCCTGCGGGACGATTCGATTATGTGTCAGCCGGAGCCGTATCATTGGGCCAGCGATCATTTTGGACGCATCTTTGCCAAGGAAACACCGGTGGTTATAGAGACCGGACACATCACGAAGCGGCTTGAACGCGGCATATGGGATCCGAAGAAGCTACGCCGCTGCATCGAGGAGTACCAAGCGTCATACATTTCAATACACGGATTCCCCGATCTATACTGGGAGACCAACAAGCATGTTTGGCCCGAGTTCGCCAACAGACTTGGCTACCGTTTCGAGCTGCGCAAGGTGGAATATCCGGAAACAGTGAAGATATCCGAGCCGGTGACGGTGAGGTCCTCATGGGTGAATGTCGGGGTCGCCCCGCAGTATGCGAACGCATCGCTTACTTGGAAGCTTCTGGATGACAAGGGTACTGTGTGCTGGAGCGTTACCGATCCGAATTTCGGCTTTCGCTCTCTGCCGCCGAAACTTGACGGCATCGAGAAGTCCGTAACGGTCGATTCGCGGTGTACGTTCGGTTTTTCGGCGTCCATTCCGAACAACGGAAACGATGCCATTCTCAACTGGTGCGTCAAGAACAACCGTAATGATCCCGGAGGCGCAGTGGATCTTCTCGAGCCGGGCGTGTACACACTCGCGGTCTCCGTCGGACGTAAAGACGGTAAGCCAGAGATCGCACTTCCGCTCAAGGGAGGAGTCGATCGCGTCTATCCGGTCGGCAGGATTGCCGTCACAAAGGCTGGAAGCAGCAAATGATCTGGACTATCCCCATTTTTTGATGAAGGCGTGGCGCATTGTTGCCGTTGTTGATTAATTGGTTATAATTCCGCTGATATTTGCATTTATAACAGACAATTTGTGTTTGGGGGT
>JAGBFY010000048.1 GCA_017936245.1 Kiritimatiellia bacterium | reverse complement strand
CGCGGAGCTTGTTTTTTGCACGGTGTATGCGCACCTTGACGAGCGATTCGGTGGCGTTCGTTTCGCGGGCTATCTCTGATATCGACATTTCGGCGATCTGGAAAAGAGTGTAAGCTTCGCGAAGCAGCGGCGGCAGTTTTGCGAATGCGGTTACCAGTCTGCCGCGCAGATAAACCGTGTCGGAAGGTGATGTCGCCGGAGGCGTTGATGTGGCATCCTGATCTTCGGGAATTTCATCCGTGAGCACTTCGCGTCTGAGGTCTCTCGCCTCGTTCTTTCTCAGGTTTCGCGCTATTGTGAATACAAGACCCGACACTGCTGCATCATCGTCCAGTATTTCATCTCGCATCTTCCAGATCTTGAGAAATGTATCCTGGACCAAATCGCATGCCTGCGCGTATGAAGAACCCGTCGCCACAAGCCAGTTGAGCAGCTTTGGCGCAAGAACCGTGTAGTGTTCATTAATATTCATCCGCTCAGATGCTTCCAAGACCAGCGGCGATGCGTTCGGAGAGATCCTTTTCGCGGAGGGCATTGAGAACAGGATCGAGAGCACCTTCGACTATGCGGTCAAGGGAATAAAGCGTAAGATCGACGCGGTGGTCGGTCATGCGGTTCTGCGGGAAATTGTAGGTCCGGATGCGCTCTGAACGGTCGCCTGAACCGCGTAGCGTCAATCTGGAGGCTCCGAGCTTCGCCTCTTCCTCGCGTCGCTTGAAGTCGAGTATCCTTGCCTTGAGGGTAGCAAGACATTTTTCGCGGTTGCGTATCTGCGAACGCTCGTCCTGGCATTGCGCAACAAGTCCGGTCGGAAGGTGTGTCATGCGAACTGCCGATTCCGTCTTGTTCACATGCTGCCCGCCAGCGCCGCCGGCACAGAAGAGATCTATGCGGATATCCTTTTCAGGGATTTCAAGGTCATCCTCTTCATCCGCCTCGGGGAATACGACCACTGTTGCCGCACTCGTGTGGATACGCCCCTGCGCCTCTGTTTCAGGAACGCGCTGGACACGGTGCCCGCCGCTTTCGAAACGGAAAAGACCATAGGCGCCTTCACCTTCGGCAGTGAAAATGACCTCTTTGTATCCGTCAAGAGATGTCTGGTTTGCGGACATCACCCGAATCTTCCAGCCTTTGGCTTCGCAGTAGCGCGAGTACATCCGGAAAAGATTGCCCGCAAAAAGAGCCGCCTCTTCTCCGCCCGTTCCGGCGCGGATTTCAAAACAGGCGTTGCGCCCCTCCAATGGGTCAGGAGGAAGAAGCCCTGCAAGCACGTCGCGTTCTGCGTCCGGTATTGCGGACTTTAGCTCTTCCACCTCGCTTTGGGCTTCGGAGAGAAGCTCTGGATCGATGTCGGGATCGGTGAGCATCGACTCCGCGCCCTCTATGTCGTCCAACAGCTTGAAGTATCGCTTTGCAGACGCCTCAAGTTTCTTGAGGGCTGTATGTTCGCGTACTGTTTCGCGATATCGCTTTGCGTCGGCAACAACAGAAGGATCGCCCATTGCGGCCTCTACCGCAGACAGGCGATCCAGAACTCTTCCGATCTGGGCTTTTTCTATCAAGCCTTTTTCTGGAATTTAGCGTAACGCTTCTTGAACGAGTCGACGCGGCCTTCAGTATCGACCATCGTCTTCTGACCCGTGAAATAGGGATGGCACGCGGAGCAGGTGTTGACCTGCATTTCCTTCTTCGTGGAACGCGTCTTGATGACATTGCCGCACGCGCACGTAATCGTCGCGTCTTCGTAGGTAGGATGGATTCCGTCTTTCATCTTTATTCTGTACCTTTCAAAAAATAAGTGCGCATATGATATCATTTCACGGCACATTGTGCAAGCACTCCAAAGCAGATATTTATCACGTCAAGGTATTTGTGGTGGAGGGGGCATGTCCTCCCTCAGCCGGAAATAAATGCAACAGATAAACAAACAAGCCATAGGTGCGTCGGAAACGGTGCGCTTTTTTATTGCCTGCATAACATATTTCATCGCCTCTCAATAATGAACATTGTTTGTTTGTGGTGGTGTGTTTTGGGAGGGAAGGATTGTGTGATTTTGGCTGGAGTTGAAAGACGGAAGTAATGGGGAGATTTGATTTCTGCGATGCGAAAATGCTTCGTGAGGGATGCTTTAAAAAGTACATACAAGCACCATTAATCGGAATGAGAATATGGTTTGGACTGATTCTCAAGATTATGGCGCGGACGAAATCTTATATACTACTTGAATTGTGCTATTTGACAAAATCAATCGGTTAATACGTGAAATTATAATTCTTTTAGAGGTCTATCCCCAGTCGTTCTATCCCCAGTCGTTCCACTCTGATACCGTAGGGCTGGCGTTACGGTAAGGGGGACCGTACTGGAGGAAGGGCGGAAGAACGGTGATTTCATGTAATGACTGCGGTTTAACACTGCTGTTGCCAACAGTTTCTGAATGCACTCATTGTTTTTCCGAATTGAGCTTTGAAGGCACGTTTGGCGTATGATTCACTGGCAAATCCGGATTCGATGCAGATATCGGAAATAGAGGCGCGGGACTCTTTCAATCTCTGCATCATGGCGTCCAACCGGGTGGCACGGATGACTTCGCCTATTGAACGGTTGAGCCTTTGACGAAACATCAATTCTGCCGAACGTCTGGACATGTTTACGGCTTTTGCCACATCCCCCACCCGGATATGTTCGTGGCTTCGTGTGCGGATCATGGATATGGCTTTCTCAAGTCGGCTGTCGTTCTGCCGATCAGGATAGATTGATGAGGCTCTTATGATGATCCGGTTCACTCCGTAACGCTCGGTTGTGCACAACGGATGCTGGGCGGACATCATTTCATCCAGTATCTTCGCGGTAATGAACCCGGAACGCCTGAAGTCCGGCTCGATGCTGGTGAGTGGAGTGCGGCAGGTCGTACAGAGCAGTTCGTCGTTGTCCACGCTGATGAACGCAAGATCCCGCGGAATTTCAATTCCCTGCGCATTGCACATAAGCATGGCGTCACGCGCAACGGTATCTTCCGAGGCCAGAATCGCCGTGCGCTTTGGAAGATCGGCGAGCCATTCCGGCAGATTCGAAAATCCGTTTTCCGGCCATACGCGGCACGGTGAACCTTCCGGAAGTGCCGTCCGGAATGCGGCGGCACGCTCTTCGGACCATATCGGCAGAGATGGCGTGTTTATGTATGCGAAAGACGTGAATCCTGCGTTTACGAACTGTTCCGCCGCAATACGTCCCACATCGGTATTGTCGAGATAAATATGTGACATGTTCCTGTTTTTCCAACTTTTCCTGTCATGTGCCGGGCGGAACATCGCCACAACCGGGATAGACTTTGGAATACTTGCGTATACAAGCTCTCCCAGCAGGATGCCATGCAGTCTGGAAAAGGCTTTGGGGCTTTTGACGGATTGCGGTTCGGCAATTGTTATCTCCCAGTGCACGTTGTCGCGCGTATAGTCGAATATTCCCGCAAGTTTCTTGCGGTTCGCCTCGTCGTTCATCGCCAAAATCACCAGTACTTTTTTCGGCATGGAGTCGTTCATGCCCGCCATTATAACAGAAACTACTTTTTACGCAAAATCATGTTGCGCAAAAAGGCATGTTATATTTGCGCAGAGCGGCATTGTCTGAAATCGTGGATTGTGAAATAATACGGATCAATTGGTTGTCACAGGAGTGTTGCACACTTCGGATATGAATTGAAATGATGGATAAAGACAGTTTGAGCGGCAGATTGGAATCGCTGGATGTACTCCGGGGGTTCGATATGTTTTTTATATTTCTGGCGGATCCGGTGCCATGCATCTTTTGGACTTTTCTGGCCATGTTCGGTTGGCAGGATTCATGGCTCGGTTTGCAGTTTGAACATATTCCCGGGAATGGACTCAGGCTTTATGACTGCATCTTTCCGCTGTTTCTGTTCATTTCCGGAGTCGCTTTTCCGTTTTCGTATGCAAAACAGCGCGAACGCGGCATGACCGCATGGCAGTCGTCAAAAAGGGTTATGGCTCGCGCAACAACGCTGTTTCTTCTCGGGGCTATGCTTTGGACGGTGATCGACGGTACGTTGGAGAAGAACATCCTCAGCATGGAGTGGAACACTTTCAGGGTCTGGAGTGTGATCGGGCGCATAGGCCTTGCCTGGGGCGGCGCGGCGTTGATCTACATCTATGCGGGAAGGAAGATCCGGATCGCGATCGCGGCGGCGATTCTGCTCGCGATGTGGGCGGTGATGCGCTTTGCGGTGGCGCCCGGAGCTCCGGAAGGGGTGAACCCCTTGATTGAACGGCAGTGGTCTTTTGCCTGTTGGCTGGACGTCAATTACCTTACCACGGCCCGCCGTCCTGAAGGCGGGTTGGGAACGATTACGATGATTGCAAACGCCATGCTTGGAATGTTTGCCGGTGACATTCTGCGGGGAAAAGGCGTCTCCGGCGGACGCAAGACCGTTCAGCTTTTCGCCTATGCCGCATTACTTGCCGCATGCGGATTGTCGATGGCTTTTGCGTTCGGCGACTGTTCGCTGCCGGTGAACAAACCCATGTGGTCCAGTTCCTTTGCACTGGTGACGGCGGCAATCTCCTCCGCGCTTCTGGCCGTGTTCTACTGGATAGTGGATGTGAAGGGATGGCGGCGTTGGGGATTCTTCTTCAAAGTCATAGGAATGAACGCCATTACCGTGTATCTGCTTATGCGCACGGTGTTCAATACGCCGTTTGCGCTCGACTATTTTTTCGGCGGTCTTTACAAGATTATGCCGCCGCTTGTGGCCGATTTCTTCGCTCAGGCAGGTCTTATCGCCATAGTGTGGTCGTTTCTGCTGTTCCTCTACCGCCGCAATATTTTCCTCAGGGTGTGATTTGATTTTACGGTCAACAAAGAAAGGTTGTCAGTTATGAAAGAAAAAAAAAATAGCGCTGTGTGTTGCGATGCTTGCGGGTCTCGTGCAGGCTGCGGACGTATCCTGTGAATGGGCGGCAACCGATATGCCTGAGACTCTGGCAGAAGGTAAGGTGGCAATACAGTATGACGCTTCGGGGGCCATACAGACATTGATCGCATCTCCGACCGCCGGCGATACGATAATATTGACGGGCGATGAAATGCCGTTTGCGGCGGACGCCAAAATCCAAATCGCGACAGAAGGCCGTCTGGAGATTTCCAATGCCGTAACCTGTGCAGGTGATCTTTCCGTCACCGGCTGCGCCGCCGTGATCACGCGCTCGTGGAACGATGGCGTCGCGTCGACCCTTGATGATCCTACGCAGGCGCTTCTGCCGACGAATTCATTCAGGCTGATGTTTGAAAACATGGATCTCGATGAATGGGAGCCAGTCGAATTCCGAGGCGATATTCCGGCAAACATCGGTAGTGGCTGGTACTTCCCCAATCATTTCAAGGCGGAATATTTCAAGCGCAGAATCGTCAACGGCGAAAAACAGATGTTTGTAGATCTTAAGGCTACGGGTGGTTCCAGTGGCGATTCAAAAAATCCTTGGACAAAGGGTGTTCGTATTGTGCTTCGTCAGAATGGCTTAAACGTGGAAGGCAAGGCGATTGACTCGTGGTACGGCAATAGGCTATACGAAGGAATGTGCATCGAGGAGGCGTCGCTTGAGCGTAATACACCATTGAATCCGTATGCCTACATTGTAGTGCCAGGCTCTCCCAATGGCGGAAAGGGCGGGTACGGTGTGTCACAACTGACAATGAAGCGTGTGAATGCGAAGTCTGAATGCTGTCTGGCAGGTGCGGTTTCGATGGCTGAAGAAAATAGAGTGTCAGTTGCGGGTGATGTGCATCTGGAAGGTCGCATTGGAGGAGTCACGTCGCCCACACCGGCGGCTTCGCCTGCCGCAACGCCCAATTTCCATGTAGATGGAACGCTTACTCTTTTCGGCGGCGTTGCGACCAACAGCCATCTGCGCGGCAATATTTCCGGTGGCGGCACGGTGATCGTAGAAGGCCGCGATGAGATTGCAAAGATTGTAGACAATAGCAAGGTGCCGTTGGATCAAGAATACGTAAGTGACAACTATATAAGATCGGATAGCGCAACCGTCAGGAATACTCACTACAGACAGCTTCATACTTTGACAAATGCAACGGCAATATTTTGGGGTAAGGAGGCTTATACGTGGAAGCCCAGCGCAAAACTCTATCATTTGAGCAAAGTTCAGGCGGCCTCGGATTATTATTACCGCATCGGACAATTCCAAGGCAAGTGCAACGGATATCTCTATTGCGTGTATGTCAGGTTCAGTGTAGGGGCGGACAATCATATAAAGTCGATGGCCGTCAAGAGCGGAAGTGTATTTGAAGCATACAAGGTGACCGATTCAGATCCCTATTACGAAGGCATGGATTTCGATCAGATCAAGTCTCAATTATCGGATAACAGGATTAAGGTTGTCAATTCCTATGACGGAGAGGGCATTTCCATTCGTGCCCCGAGATTTTATTTTTCCGTACCTCGCAGCGGGATATTGTCGAACAAGGGTTTTGACAATGAGATGACGGGCTCTCCGAGATTTGTCGTTCGTGGGTCGTCTGTGCGATCGCAGGTGTACGAGGCCGGTTATGTAAAATCCCTGCCTTCCTGCGGCAGAATAATCATAGAGCGCGGCGGCGAGCTGTATATGCCGACAAATGGCGTGTATACTTCCAAGCCTATGGGGTACAACGACGGCGGAAGTGCAATTCACGTCAACGATGGAGGCCGGTTCGTTATGGGCGGCAAGAATTCAATTGCGCTTGATCAGAGGGTTGTTGTTGACGGCGGCGAATTCGTGGTATATCCGATCAATTCATATCAGTATGGATCTGGGACATATGTCCAGCGTATTGTTCTCAAGAATGGCGGGCGCGTGTCGGGCGTTGCGCTGATGATGGGAATTCGCGGGCATGAAGAACAGTATCCATACATCAAGGTATGCGGAGACAGTCCAAGCGAAATGGATGTGCAACTGACGATTCAAGGTCAGTCCGGCAATGATTCGAGACTGTTTGACTGGCGGATTGCCGATGTTACGGAAAACGACAATCCGGACTTTGTCATGAATGGCGATATCCGGTATTTCTATTACGGTACTGGGGATAATCTTCTCACCACCAATGTGACCATGCGCAAGTATGGGGACGGGACGATTCTAGCAAATGGGCGGCAAGGGCAGGCCGGTGTGACCGAAATCTACAAGGGCGAAATCCGTCTTGGTGCGAGCGGTATCGGCTACGGAACTTATGATGATGTAAAAATCTACAATGTCTATACGCTTTGCGGCGGCAGGCTCGGCGCGGCTGACGGCACTTCGAACAAGCTCGGCGATTTGCGGGTGGAGGGCAATACCGCCAACAGCGCAATCGTGCTTGGCGATGGCGCTAAACTGGAGTTTGCGGATTCGTCCTCAAATTCGTGGACCGGCAGCGGGCTTATCAATATCGACCATGAGGGCGAACTTGGGAAGGGCGTGCTGAGATTCGGAACGACAAAGTATGGTTTGACCGCCACGCAGCTTGCGCGCTTGAGACATAATGGCGGCAGAGTCGTGCTCACTGATGAAGGCTGGTGCATCGACCGTCCGAAGACGTTCAGGATAATTGTGAGGTGAGGGTGTGAGATCGTGAAACGGGTATGATCGGATTTATGAACAAATCAGCAAGGAAAAACAAAATGAAAAAGACGATTTTTATGTTGTCGGCGGCGCTTTTCGCTCTGGGGGCGGCAGGCGCGGTCTATACCGGGATCGAGACCGATGTGTCCGCATTGCCGAAGGAGAAGGCTTTCATCGGTCGGATGGTGCGTTCGCGGGTGTGGGATCGAGTGGTTCCGTCCACATTCATAACCAACGTCAACCTGAAGGTTTCGTTTGTAATCGACGAATCGCTTGGCGGTGAAAACGCGGTGGTGAAGGTCGCTGACGGCAAGGCCGAGGTGCGCGGCGCAAGGTTCCGTGCGGTGGTGGCGGGCGCGGGTGTGCTGCTACGAGCCATGAAATTCAGCGCGAAGAACTTTGAGCTGGGCGACGGCGAGTATCGCTTCGAGCCTAAGATGAAATATCGCGAGGTGTATTTCGCTCGTCATTATGATAATTGGTATCATCGCGCATCGGTCGATGAATTCATTCGTTATTTTGAGGATTTGATGCTTTGGGGCATGAACGCAGTTCATGATCCGATCGCCTATCCTATTGTTGATGCGTCAAAGGCGAAGGAATCGGATCGTGTTGCCTACCTTGCATCGTCCAAAGCGCTTGGAATTCGTGCCATTGAGCTGGATGTGGATCTTTCAGTACGTGGCGGCGGGAATAAGGGGCCGCGAAATCTCCCGTCAAAGTACCGTTCGCTTCACCATTATAAAGGGAAGGGGTCTACAGTGTTCAATGTTTGTCCTGCGCGTCCGGGAGCAATGGAATATCTTAAGAATCTCCATCGCGATGCATGTGAACAGCGTAAAGGCTTTGAATACACCGCCTGTCGGTACGGACCTTATGATGAAGGCGGGTGCCATTGCGGTGATTGCTATCCGTGGGGCGGCAATGGTTATGTGAAACTTATTGAGGAGATGCGTGACATCAATGAAAAGTACAAGCCGGGGCTCAAGCACATCGTCTCCACCTGGTTCTTCGACCGGGAAGACTGGAAACTGTTTTATGAATATCTCGAAAAGCAGGATTGGATCGACTACATCATGGTCGGTCACGCAGGCTCTCCTTCTGTCGGGGGAATCATCCCCAAGTACATTGTGGACAATCCGATTCCGAAGAACATTCCTGTCATCACCTTTCCGGAAATCAGCATGTACGGACGCTTCCCGTGGGGCGGAACCGGCGCCAATCCGCTGCCGAAGAAGTTCGAACAGCTTTGCCGGGCTCAGGAAAAGGTCGCGATGGGATTTTCGATGTATTCTGAAGGCATCTACGAGGACCTAAACAAGATCATAATCAACTCCTTGAGCGTCGATCCTTCGCGTACAACCGATTCGGTCCTTGCCGAATATGCCAACTGGGAGCTACCCGGCGCCGACCCCGCCGAATTTGTCAAGTTGGTCAAGATGCTTGAAGACATTTATCTGATGCGTATCAAAGGCCGACGCGGAATCACTGCTGTCTCGGTGGCCGCCTATCTGAAGGACGCTCCCAAGGCGGAGCTTGACCGCCGCGCGATGATCGCTATGGATGCTTTGGATCTGGCCAACAGGATAAACGGAGACATTCTGCCGAGATGCCGAACCAATTGGCGTTGGCGGCAGATCTATCTGCGTACGGTGATCGATGCCGCCAATTACCGTACCCGTGACGTCCGCAATCCGGAATCCATGGCGGCGTACGGCGAACTCATCACCATGTACCATTCCGAGCGTCAGGTGACGGAGCTGTATGAAGGTACATGGGGGGGATTCACTGCTCCCCCGATGATGGAGTCCGCCCGGATCCGCAAGGCGTGGTCTGAATATCTCGACGGGGAGGATAAAAAATGAGAATTGTGGTTCTCGCCGCCGCACTTTTGAGCGTGGGCGCTCAAGGTGGGGTGTATACCGGGATTGAGACGGATGTTTCCGCATTGCCTAAGAAAAAAGCGTTCATAGGACGGTTGGTGCGTTCGCGGGTGTGGGATCGCATGATGCCGTCGACCTTCAACAAAAAGGCCGACCTGAAGGTCATGTTCGTCATCGATGAATCGCTTGGAGGGGAAAATGCGGCGGTCAAGGTCGCAAACGGCAGAGCAGAGGTGCGCGGAGCGAGATTTCGTGCGCTGGTGGCGGGCGCCGGAGTGATGATGCGTGCGATGCGCTTCAACGGGACGAGCTTCGAACTTGCAGACGGAGAGTACCGATTCTTTCCGAAGAAACCGTTCCGCCAGGTCTATTTCGCCAGGCATTTTGAAAACTTCTATCATCGGGCTTCAACCGAATCGTATATTCGATATTTCGAAGATCTGATGCTTTGGGGGTTGAACGCCGTTCACGATCCGATATCATATCCGGTATGCGAATCTTTAAAAGCCGATGACGTCGATAAGGCTGCGTTCAATGCTGTGTCCTTGGCGCTTAGCCGTCGTGCCGAAGAGATGGATGTGGATCTTACCGTTCCCGGCGGATCTAACGTCGGTCCTATAACCATGCCCAAGCAGTACAGATCGCAGCACCATTATGAGAGGAAAGGTTCGACGCACTACAATATATGCCCGGAGCGTCCGGGCGCGCTGGACTATCTTCTCAAGCTGCGCGCCGACCATGTCGGGCAGTGCAGAGGTATGCAGATTACCGGCTGCCGGTATATGCCTTATGACGAAGGAGGCTGCAAATGTGAAAAATGCTATCCTTGGGGCGGCAACGGCTATATCAGACTTATCGAGAAGTTCCGCGACATCAACAACGCGTTGGGACCCGGCATGAAGCATATTGTTTCGACATGGTTTTTTGACAAGGAGGACTGGGACCGTTTTTACGCATATCTCGAGAAGCAGGATTGGATAGATTACATCATGGCGGATTCGGGCGGAGATTTCCCGAAATATATCCGGGAAAATCCGGTGCCGAAGAATATCCCCGTGATCACCTTCCCGGAAATCAGCATGTACGGTCGCTACCCCTGGGGCGGCACTGGCGCCAATCCCCAGCCGGCGCGGTTTGAGCGTCTGTTCCGACAGGCGGAAAAGTATGTGATGGGTTTTTCACTGTATTCGGAGGGTATCTATGAGGATGTGAATAAGATCGTCATCAACGGACTTTACGTCGATCCTTCGCGGACCGTTGATTCCATTCTCGCCGAATACGCCAACTGGGAATTGCCGGGTTCCGATCCCGCCGATTTCATTTCATTTGTGAAGAAGCTCGAAAGCATCTATCAGATGCGGATAAAAGGGCGCAAGGGGATTGCAGGAGTGTCGGTGACGCTTTACCTGCGGGACGCTCCCGGTTCGGAAATATCGCGTCGTGCGGCGGTGGCCAAGGAGGCGTTTGAGCTGGCTAAGAAAATCGACGGCGGCATAATTCCGCGTTGCAGACGGAATTGGAGGTGGCGTCAGCTGTATTTGCGCGCACAGATAGACGAGTCGATATACCGCACACGCAACATCCGTAATCCAGATGCGGTACTTGCCTACGGGGAACTGATAGACCTCTATAATGTGCAACGTCAGGTGACGGAACTGTACGAGAACAGATACGGTGGCGTCACTGCGCCGCCGATGATGGATCCCGGGCGGATCCGTCGTGAAGGGGCCGTATTTCTGAAAGAGAAGAAGATGAACAAGAAAAATATAAAGGACAAAACAAAATGAAAAACGCTCTGACTGTGTTTGCCGCCGTCGCCATCGGTGCGCTTGCCGTTGCCGCCGAACCAAAAACCGTAAAGGCCGCCTGGTTCCGCAAAGATATCTCGTGCGATGTGGGAGCAACGCTTGCCGGTTACGGAAACAACGACGTTTCCGTCGGCAAGATCGACGATCTGGAGCTGAACGGGATTTGCGTGGATGACGGGCGCGACAAAGTGCTTATCATGTCTTTCGATCTGCTCGGACTTGATGGAGAATCCGTGAAGCGCTTCCGTTCGCTTGCGGCGAAAGCACTTGGGCTCAAAGATGCGAATGTGCTTGTCTCCTGCACCCATACGCACGGAGGGCCGCATACGGGAATGTATAACAAGTCTGCGAGACGCAGCACTTCCGGATATCAGTTTCCGGAAGATCCCGATCATCCTGATACACGCTACCTCGCATTTCTCGATAAAGCCGTAGCGGATGCCGTGTGCGGTTTCGCGGCGAATCCCGGATGGAAGGATGTATACGTGGGATTCTATTCTTCGTATAGAGACGAGAACCGCAACCGCCGTTTCACTACCGCGGATAATTGCGCAAGTTTCATTGCACATCGGCGTACACTCCACAAAATCGCAACGGGTATTGCAGACAAGGAATTGGGTACGCTCGCGTTTTTCGATCCTGTGACCAGGGCGCCGCTTTTTGTAATGGGCAACTATGCCGCTCATCCGCTCGCGAGCCATGCGCCCGGCAACGGCGGTTTGCGCATTACGAGCGATTTCCCGGGATTCTACCGCAGATACATTGAAGAAGAGACCGGCGCAAAGGCGATGTTCGTGATGGGTGCCTGCGGTGATCTTGTTCCGAAAGGCGATGAACTGGGTATTAAGGCGGCGAAGCGCGTAGGGGAGAATCTTGCGGAAGGTTCGATTGCCGACATCATCGACATTCAGCGCAACATGCAGCGTTTCATGATGGATCGCCCGCGTGTGGGCGGGCGTATCGATAAGATCGATGCCAAGTTGAGCGCCCGCTGGCGCAAGTCGTATGAAAGCGACACCCTGCCGGTTGAAATCCAATGCGTATCTATCGGTGACGTGGCGTTTGTAGGAGTGCCCGGAGAATTCGCCAACGAGCTCGGTCTTGAAATCAAGTGGCACAGCCCTTACCGCCGCACGTTTATCGCCTATTGCGCCACTGACTATTTAGGATATTTTTCCACGGCGAATCAGGTTGCGGCCGGCGGCTACGAGCCGCAGCTTCAGAAGTTTCTCGCCCGTGAGACGCTGCGCATGGTGCGTTCTTCGCAAGATTCGCTATTCGCATTGCGCAGTTCGCTTTTCCCCGAGGATGATGAAGGTGAGGATCTTTATCCCGACAATCAAAATCTGCCGCTCGTGAATCTTCCCGGCGGGATAAAGGCGTCCAAGCGGAGCAAGGTCAAATGATGCGTATATCGGTTGTCGCCGCTACGCTTTCGTTTTTGTTGCAGGTCGCATTTGCAGATGCGATCCCGGACCGGCTTGAACGGGTAAAGGCGCTTGCCGACGAGGTGTTGACCGTCGGCAAGGTCGGGTTTCACGCAAAAGAGGATGCTCCAAGCAAGGATCCGCTTTGGATGTTCCGGGCGATGGATGAATCCTCCGAAGCCGCGCCGACGGGCGGTTTCGTCAGGGTCGATTTCACGCTTGCGCCGGAGAGCGGAAGTTTTATCCGCTGCCGGGCAGAGTTGCCGCTGCCGGAAAAATGGAACGGCACATTCTGGGGGCGCGGAAACAGCGGCTATGCCGGATCGATTCCGCGGTTGCGCGGATTTGCGGCAAACGGCGATGCGGCGGTGACGACGGATCTCGGCACCGGCCGGATCACCAATGGCGGACGGTCTGCGCCTGAACGTTGGACAGATGCGACACGGAAGGATTTTGATTGGCGCGCAACACATCTGATGACAGTATACGGCAAGCGGATCGTAAAGGCGTTTTACGGGGAATCGCCGCGCAGGAATTATTTCAACGGCGGTTCCACCGGAGGTAGGCAGGCTATGAGCGAGGCAATCCGGTTTCCTTCGGATTACGACGGCATCATCGCCAGCCTTCCCGATAACAATGCGCTGGCGGTGGAGATAGCGAGCTGGCATCTCTACCGCCAAACCCATGATGTTTCAGGACGGCTCTTGTTCTCCACCAATGAAATGCGGGTGGTTGCGGATGCGGCAGTTGAGTTCAAGCGTAAGACCGATCCCGTTCCATATGCCGGCAATGCGCTGGCGGACGCGCGTTTTTCGGAAGAGGAAATAGATGCGTATCTTCATCTGGCGGCAAAAAAATGCCCTTCGCTGAAAATAGGCGGCAAACTGGCGAGGCTTAAAGCGATTCACTCGCCGCTGACGCTCGGCGGGGAATGCGTGTTCAACGGATTTGCGCCCGGTTCATATCTCGTGCCCCGGATGAACAAAATGGGAATCGTCTATTTGCGGGCATATCTGCTGTCGCTCGGGATTGACGAATCAAAGTGGGGGCAGGTCGGTGAAAAGGAAATTCTGGGGTTTATACGTGAATATGCACCGACGTTCAACGCCTGCTCAGGCGATCTTTCGGCATTTCGCCGCCGTGGCGGGAAACTGATAATGACCGCCGGCTGGGAGGATCAGACGATTCCGCCCGGACTCATAGTGGATTACTACGAACGGGTGGTCGAGGCTGACGGGGGCTTGGATCGCACGCTTGAATATTTCCGTCTTTTCTGCGTGGCCGGCTGTGCGCACGGCGGCGGGAAGGGCAGTATCATAACCGGTGCGCCGGGCGGTGCGCAGGTACGCAGAAAACTGGCGGACTGGGTGGAAAAAGGCATTGCGCCCGATTCGCTGCCGTGCCGCTGGGCGGACAGAAAGACCGTGATTCCGGTTGCCGTATATCCGGGACTTTCCGTGCGGGATGAAAACGGCTGGAGTGTGCGCACGATGAAACGCGGGGCTGCGGCCCGTTTGGGAGAAGCGGTCTCGGCGACAAAAGTCTGGCCGCTTGAAGGAGAGACCATCACTTTGTCAAATGCCGTTTCATCGCTCGTCATGGAAACCTGCGGTGCCCGTATCGTCTCGTGGTTGAAAAACGGTTCGGAAATGCTGTGGATGCCTGAAACCCGACAGGGCGGCTGCTGGGAGCATGGCGGCATTCCGGTGTGCTGGCCGACACATGGCCGGAACCAAATAGGATATTCGTCAATCCACGGTACGGCATGGTCCTCGAATTTCAGGGTGCTTTCGAAAACCGAGAGCGCGGAAAAATCCGTAATTGAATTGGGTTGTGAATGGTCGCGGCTCTCGCTGGTCTATCGTATCGAACTTGACGAGAATCTGACCGTTGAAATGCGTACGGTGAATCATTCGTCCGAGCCGATGAAGGTTGTGTCTGCAATCCATCCTTATTTCAGGGTCGGTGACATATCGGCGGTCAAGGTGAACGGGCGCGGTTTTGACGGTCCGTTCGACAAGGGCTTTGCCTGTTCGCCCGGGGATGCGTATGTGATTGACGACAAATCGCTTGAGCGCAGGATATCGGTGTGTGCGGAAATGGCGAGACGGTTTGTGGTCTGGACGCCGTGGACGCAGCTTGAAGCGCCGGTGAAGGGAATTGTCGCTCCGCTGGAAAAGGGGGAATACCGCAGTTTCATCGCGGTGGAACCGGTTTCTGGATCGTGGAAAGACGCATCCGCACTCAAGCCCGGCGGCTCTCACAGATACAGGGCCGTCATTCGGGCGTCAGAATGATTAAAAAAGGAAATGCATAAATGAAGACAGTAAAGAAAATCGTGTTGCTTGCGGCATTGGTATCTGCCGCCGTTATGCAGGCAGAGGCAAACAGGGCTGGTGAAATGCCAAAGCCTGTCAGTGTGCTCTATCTGGGCGATTCGCTTACGGACTATGATCGAGGATCCAATCATGTGGACAGACTTCAGGCGTCATTGGACAGGAAGTGGCCTGGGAAAGTGAGGATCCACAACTTTGCGGTCCGTGGAGACTATATCGAAAGAGTCATGGATCGTATGAATTCCAAAAGGGGTACTTCTGGCTTAAATCGCTACAAGGGCATTTGGGACAACCGATATGATTGGGCCTTTGTATCTCTCGGACATAACGACACTCGCACACGAAAGAACACAGGGTTCACTGTTCCCCATATGTCTGAGGCTCAGTTGCGCGATGGATTTTCCGCTCTGATTTCGCTTTTGAAGGCGAAAGGGGTCAAACGGATAATTCTCCTTTCCGCCGCAAGCTGCAACTTTGAGGCGATCAGGGAAAAAACAAAGAAGCGAATTGCCGCCATCAAGGCCGGAAAGGCAAAGGATAAACCCTTTGCCCAGTTTGGCGATCCCAAGTTGCTGGAAGCATACAATTCGATCATGAAGGAACTGGCCGCAAAAGATTCCGAGGTTGAATATCTTGACATATACACGTCCATGAAGGCACATCCGGACAAGCCATCCCTTTTCAGACCGGATGGTGTGCATCTTTCCCAAAAGGGCCATGAATATGTCGCAGAGGCAGAATTCGCATACATCACAAAGTGACTTTGGCCATTGCATGATATCAGGGAAATTGAATGATCGGGATTTTTGCGACAATTGCACTGTCCTCGTTTTTTCTTGAGGTGACGCCGGAGATCAGATTTTCCTATCAGTCGCTGGGCAAGATACTCGAGGACCGTCCCATGCAGGTCACCGGCGTGAGGGCCGGTTATGATACGGGAGCCTTCGGACGTTTTGGAATACGCAATTGGGATGTGAGCTCGCTCACCGACCGGCGGGCGGATGCGCACCGCCATGTGCTTTACCATACGGAGTTCGGCCCGACTTGGCAGTACGACTGGAACATCTGCGAGAATCTTACCCTCAAGAATGATCTGACCTATTCATGGACGCTCTACAGGGGATTCCGTCACGGTAACGGAGACAGGACCTATAACTGGGTGCAAACGGAACAGGCGCTCGAAAACAGGTATCTCACTCCCTTCAGTAGGGTACGATGCTGCTTCCACGGCAGTGATTACGTGTATTTCAGGGCGGGCGTTCGCAAGCGTTTCAGTTTTCTGGGTGATTTCTATTGCACACCATCCGTGTATACCGACGGCGGCAACGGGCGAATCCAAAAGCGCAATCTGGGCGAAAAGCCTGATGGCGGCGAATGGAAGAGCGGGCTGTCTGCAGTGACGGGCAGGCTGGAACTCGGGTGGCGCATAAACGGCAAAATGACCGCGTTCGGCTACATCGAGCAGTATGGAGTGGCGGGGGGCGAGGCCAGGCGCACGAACGGCAAGAATCCCTACCGGTGTGCACACAACGATTGGACGCACGGCGGCTTCGGCATCAGAATGAAATTCTGACACCGGTGGCCGCCGGCGGATCAGATCGACGGGATGCGGACTGCAATGTTTCCAAGGTGGCGCGCGATGTCGCGCAGTGCGGACAGCATCGAGAGAACGGCGATGTCGTTCTTTGAACCGTCGCCCTGATCCTTCATGTGAAGCGTAAGCGTGCGTGCGGTGGCTTTCGTGAACTCGTGGACATCCTTTTCGTCGGCGGCAATTCTGGATACGTCAGACTTCGGGTCTTTCAGTGCCTCGATCGTGCTGCGGGCAAGCTGGCGGACCTTTGAGTAGACCTGATTCTGTGGGGACCCTGCTTGCTGTGCAGGAAATTTTCAGTGAATAGGCGGCGGTTTTGAGAGTTATGGTTGCTTGAAGTGAAGGTTCCGAGTTTCTGATTCCTGATTCCCAGTTGCAAAACCCGAAACCCGTCTCTCATTACCCGTCTTTAATTGGATTGCCATTGATGTGGGTTTTGTCGATGGATGCGGCGGGTTTAACATTGTTTTTCAAAGAAAAGTGATTTTGCGATAGGAAGAAAATATAAACCATGAAGCCATTTGCGCGTCGGAAACGGCGCGCTTTTTTGTAGTCTCAAATATATTTCATTAACCCTTCGGTTTGCGCCGGAGGGTCTTTTTTTTTGCCGTTGGGCAGTTTGGTCCGGCGGCTTTTTCATTTCACTTTCCCGTGGCCGGGTGGCTGCGGGAGTTCAACAAAAACCCAAAAAAGGAGCCAGATATGGCCAACAGAAATACGAATCCCGGCATCGGCGAAAACGCCAATCCGGGAGTTATGCACAACCCCCAGCCCTCGCGCGCGCGTGTGCACGTACGCTGAAAGCACACGCATCAGACGGGGTTTACGCACCCAGCCCTCGCGCGCGCGTGTGCACGTACGCGTACGCGCGTGATAAGACCTACGGGGATTATTAAAGAATCCCTATTAGACCTACCAGGCGCGCGCACGCGTACGCGAGGAGAGCGCTGATTTCACCGCATGGCGTGTGAAAACTTTCGGTGGCGATTTCGATCCCGTGCGCGAAGCGGTGGAAGATGCAGTTGCAGAGTTCAGCGACAGGCAACCCGCCCGCGACCGATCGCTCTGGCTAAAGATAGCCAACGAGATTGGCTATGAGGCATTCTGCGATCTGTACCTTGAACAGCTCTCGATTATGCGCGAATGCAAGCTGCGCAATCCATCCGCCGCCTTCCAGAACCGCCTCAACCGCTACACCGATCACTCCTCTGCCGGTGCAGAGCAGGGTTCGGGGCGCAACCCCGTCCGTTCCTCCTAAACCACAAAAACTGGGAGGATTTGAAGATGCCTAGAGCAACATTCTTGTACGCGTTAAAAAAAGTTGAAGATTTTTTTCAGCCCCATAAAACAAAGGTGAAATGAACATTCCGAGCAGTGCGGCATGAGAAATTGTTGTCAAAAAGCCGTTTTTGCTCACTGTATATGAGGAGTGTATGATTTTCATCACCTCTCAACCAAGGGGGCATGTGATTCCTGTGAGGCGTAAGGTTACTTCGACCCCAGGAATCCGCCCCACGGGCTCGCTCCGCATAGCGCTGGGCGAGAGGTGTTTTCGGGAACCCTCCCTACGGGCGGCACTCGT
>JAGBFY010000514.1 GCA_017936245.1 Kiritimatiellia bacterium | reverse complement strand
ATATAATTGCCGCATGAAAATAACATTCAATCCGGATGCGGAAATCGTAAAGACAGTCCAGGACGGGCTGAAACGCACAGGCGGTTACTGTCCATGCATGCTCGAACGCAGCGAGGACACGAAATGCATGTGCAAAATGTTCCGCGAGCAGATCAAGGATCCGGAATTTGAAGGTTTCTGCCACTGTCTTCTCTACCACAAAAGCAAATGAAGCAGAAGCGCAACATATCCGTTGAAATACTCCATGCGGACGACGACATCATCGTCGTGAACAAGCCGTCAGGTCTAATAGTGCACCGTGCGCCAGGATATCCAGACGGAACTCTTTGCGATATTCTTCTGAAGGATTTTCCGGACATGGCCGGTGTCGGAAGCGATGAGCGTCCCGGTGTGGTTCATCGTCTCGACCGCGACACTAGCGGAGTGACGGTGTTCGCCCGCACACAACGCGCATATCTTGCCCTGCGCCGCGAATTTGAGAACCATGGACGCGTAAGGAAGACGTACCTGGCGGTGCTCCACGGCGCACCCAAACCGCAGACCGGCACCCTGAACACCTTGGTCGGCCGCAAACCTTTCGATGCTAAGCGCATGGCGGTCGTGGACCACAACGGCAAAAACGCCATCACGCACTGGACGGTTCTTTCAAAGCACGGCGGACTTTCGCTTGTGGAGTTCATAATCGAAACCGGGCGCATGCACCAGATACGCGTTCATGCGGCACATCTCGGACATCCCATCGCCGGTGACAGCCTTTATGGCGATCAAGTGCGTGACAGGCGCATGGCACGCACTCCATCACGCCCGCTCCTACACGCCGTCGAACTATCGCTCCCCCATCCCGCATCGAGACGGATGGTGACTTTTGCCGCCGAACCGCCGGCCGATATCATCTACGCCAGATGAGGCACGTTCGCCGAACCCACCTCCATTCCGCAAAACCTGTCAGCCAAAAGTCAGTCCGCCGGGAATGGGAGTGCGTCCAGGACGGAACATCCACACAGCGGTTTCACCCATCCCTTTCACGAAATCGCCGTACGGCAGCGTCCCCTGTCCTCCGGAGATGGAAATGCGCTTCCCCGACAGCTCAAACGTCGCCTCATCAAGCGGAACCTCGTTTCCGTCCGTCGCGCTGACGGACATGAGCGTATCGGCATCTGCGTTCGGAGGGAGCGTGATGCGTACGATCCAAATATCCTCGTTGAGTTCTTTCGGGATAGATCGGTAGAAGAAAAAAAGTGTCTTATCTGGGCTTTTCATGCTTTACCCAATTCGCTCTCATCTGCTTTACGCTTCTTGAGAATATCTGATCAACATTAGCTTCGGTGAGATCAAACATCTCGGCGACCTCTGCGCTCGAAAGATGCATACGCGTCCTAAGGTAGAGGACGTATGCCTTGCGCGGCCCTTCGTTCCAGAGATCCTTAAGGCAACGGTGCGTCATGCGCCACACCTCAGCGCTCTCCACCCCATAGTCCTTATCAGGCAAGGACATCGCCTCGCCGCTCTCGTTGCACTCCGCAGTGCCTTCGATGGAAAACTCGCCATGGGAGTTAGGGTTCGACTTCATTACATAGCCGCGCACATACTGACGCATCCATCCCCAGAGACTGCCGCCGTCGTTGCGGAAGAGGCTGATCTTTCCTTTCCCGATCATCTCCTCGTACAGCATCCCCATCAGGTCACCGTCGGTAATGCAGTACTTGCGCGCAAGCTCACCGGAACGAAGGGACTTCATCTCAGGGACAATCACGTTCTCCCAGACAAGTTTCCAGCCTTCGTCCCCGCCGGCCTTTACGGCCTCGTATATCTCGGCAGGCGTCATATGCCGGCACGGATGCGCTCAAGCGCAGCGACACGATCCTCAATCGAGGGATGCGTGGCCCAGATGCTGGTCGAGGACTTGCCGCCGATACCAAAGGCCCTCAGCGACTGCGGAAGCGCGGTTTCGTCACCGCCAAGCCGACGCAGTGCGTTGATCATCGGCTGAGGCGTGCCGAGAAGACGCGCGCTTCCCGCATCCGCCGCATATTCGCGACGACGGGAGTACGCGCAGACTATCAGCGAAGCGAGAATACCGAGCAGTATCTGCATGGCATACATCACAATGAAATACATACCAGATGAGCCGCGGCGGTTCTTTTCGCCCATTGCGTTGTCCACAATATAGGCGATCATGCGGGAGAGGAAAAGCACCACAGCGTTCAGTACTCCCTGGACAAGAGTTAGCGTAACCATGTCGCCGTTCACCACATGGCTCACCTCATGGGCAAGCACGGCCTCAAGCTCAGAGCGGTCCATCTGCGCCATAATCTGGTCAGATACCGCCACAAGTGCGCTGTTCTTGAAAGCGCCGGTCGCAAACGCGTTAGGCGCACCGCGATATATGGCGACTTCAGGCATCTTGATGTTAGCGCTGCGGGCGAGGCGTTCGACAGTCGCAACGAGCCAGCGTTCGCGCTCGCCCTCCGAACCGTCAATCACCTGCGCCCCGACGGACCACTTTGCCATCGGCTTCGATATGAGCAGGGATATGAACGCGCCCCCCATGCCGAACACAAGAGAGAACACGCCGAGCGAGAACATGTCGATGCCGCCATGGTACATGGATTCCCGTACGTCCGGTCCGGCAAGCGAAAGAATCACGTTGACGGCCAGCATCAGCAGGAACATCACCGCGAGGTTTACTGCAACAAATAGAAATACTCTTTTCATGCCGCTTATTTTATCATAAATTCCCGATAGCTGCGGCGCCGTGCACCCGGAAAGCCCCCCCCCCGTCCCCACAGAGTTCCAGCCTAGGCCAACAGTTCCGACACCTTCCATCGAAGGAGCCCCACGAAATTCCACTCGAACCCCGTCAGCGTAAAAGGAAAAAAGCAGGGAGGGGCAACGTCCT
>JAGBFY010000513.1 GCA_017936245.1 Kiritimatiellia bacterium | reverse complement strand
CGGATGCTCGACTCCGGAACACCATTCTACACCATCTTTGCCATCCCATTTATATCCCGCCTTGACCGACCGCCACGTTTCAGGATTTTCGTCGGTTTCCAGCATCGCGCTGGTCTTGTGCGGACGGCCCGCCTCCCAGACAGCCTCCTCGTTCCGGATCACATACCCGAGACCTTCAAGCCGCCGCAGTTCCGCAAGCTTCGCCTCCCGTTCACGTCTCCTGCGCTCCTCTTCCGCTATACGGGCTGCTTCGTCATCCAGCCGTTTCTTTCCGGCGACTAGCGACTTCATGCCATCGCCAAGTTTGACGAATGCATTAGTGGCGGCAACGTAGTTCGTCGATGTGAAAAATTCCATTCCGGAGAGATAGTTACGATTGAACTCCCGCAGAAGTCCGGCTAGTTCCGGATAGTTTTCAAAGCCCCGCTTTTTTGCGTCACCATAGGCAAGTTCAACACGAGCCTTCAGGTTCACAGCCGATTCCCTCAACAACTGAAACGCCTTGCGTTCCTCTTCAATCCGCTTCTGCTCCTTGACTTTCATGTCCTGCCAGTACCACCAACCACCGCCTCCAGCGGCAGCAAGCGCGAGCGACGCAAGGATCACGGCTCGCGAAGACGCTCGCCCTCCCATGTTTAGGGACTTCTGACCTCCCTCAAGAGCCTTCACGAAATCGCCGCAGGTCGCAAAGCGTTCCTCCATCTTTTTCGCCAGAGCCTTTGCAAGTGCATTGCGCACCGGTTTCGGCAGCTCACGCGGAATCTCCGGCGGTTCGTTTACCACGACATTCATCATCACCATTGGATCTCCCGTGGCGAACGCGCTCGCAAACGGCACATCTCCCGTCAGCAGTTCATAGGTCAATGCCGCAAGAGCATACTGATCCGTCGCCTCTCCCTGTCTCCGCCCTTGCCACTGCTCCGGAGCCATATACGGCCGCGTCCCCGACATATCGGTGACCGTCATGGAAACCCTGCTCATGGAGGAGCGTATCTCTGCCGCCAATCCGAAATCCAATACGCTCACACCGAGCGAACCGTCCTCCCGCTCATCAATCATGATATTGGAGGGCTTGATGTCCCTGTGGACAATCCGCTGCGAATGCGCATAGTCGAGAGCGGAGGCGATCTGACGCACGATCTTGACGGTCTTCACCTCCGGCACCTTGCCGTCCGGGAACTGCTTCCGCCACGAAGAAAGCGTGACTCCGGGCGCATAGTCCATGACCATCAGCGTATCACCATCCTGAACCCTGAGGTTCTGGGCTGTCTTCCTGTCGGAGTAAGCAACCTGTCTTGCAGGATGCAGGACAAGCGCCTTGGCGATGTTCTCATGGGTAAGACGCGAAACCAACGCAAAGTTCCGGCGGATGTTTTCAAGCTCCTCCTTGTTGTTCTTGACCAAAGGCGGCAGCCCTTTCACGGCAACCTTCACGCCGGATACGGCATCCTCCGCAAGGTACACCGTACCGAAGCCGCCGCCGCCCAGTTCGCGCTCAAGCCTGTACTGGTCAATCGATCCGAGATGTTTGACGGTGGGAGCGGCTCTTTTCTGCGGCCTCATCGTTGGTTCGTTGTCCAAATCCATGTCAATCCTTATTGTATTCTTCCTTTGCCGCTTCATAGCCCTTTTTGGCGGCGGACTTCACCTTTTCGTAGGTCGATTTGGCCTTGTCCACCAGCGACGGTTCTTCCGGCATCGGCGGAGGATTGACGTGCATCTCCAGACGGTCCGAAACATCCCTGACAGCCGTCTCAAGTCCGCACATCCTGAAATACAGCCATATGCAGGCCGCCGCAAGCGCTATGTTTACGACAACCATCAGCGAAAGTGTCAGGTCCTTTG
>JAGBFY010000512.1 GCA_017936245.1 Kiritimatiellia bacterium | reverse complement strand
CCTTGAGTGCGGAAGCCGGACGCTCCACCACCTCTCCTGCGGCGATCTTGTTCGCCACATGGATAGGCAGCACCCTTATCTGTCCGTCGCGCTGCATTATCTGTCGAGCGTGAGGTTGCGGCGGAGATACGTCGGGATGTCGAGATCCTCATCGTGCCACATCGTCTTTTCGGAGTCGGAGAACCTGTCTGCGGCGGCAAGGGCCGCCTCGGCGTTCTTGCGGTTCTTAGCGGCGGCACGGATGCTCTTTCTTGATTCACCGGATGTCTTGGAGAGTGCGCTTTCCTCGAACACAAGCACGGCGACAGAGAGTCGTCCAGAGAAGGTTGCCTCATCGTTCACTGTCCCGAGCTGGAAGGACGCATTGCGACCAAACGCCGCCCTGAAACCATCCGCAACCCGTGCAACTTCCGAAAGCCTGAGGTCATCACCGGCGAGAATCCCCATGAAAATGGATTTGATTGGGGCGTGCGCAGCTCCGTCTGCGAGAAGGCGGGATGATGAAAGGTTTCTCAACACATCTTCCGCACGGTCAGGTCCGAATGCGGTGGCAGTCGCGAACCTTGCGCGACCGGATCCGGCAATTGCGTTGCGCAGACGTTCCGCGTCCAGCGAGATGTATCCGGGCTTTTCGAGAATGCGCCAGAACAACGTGAGCGCGGTGGACAGCGTATCTGTCGCGCGCTGGAGCGAATCCTTCATGTTGTCTGAAAGAGCGTCTGCTACAAGCGTGTCAAGCGGCAACGGCACGGTGACGTCCGCTGCGTGTTCAATAGTGCCGAACGCCGTCATGGCAGCAGCTATGCGCTCTTCGCCTTCAAACGGGAAAGGATGAGTTGCGAACACTATCGACGCGATTCCATGGTCGGAAAGGCGTTTCACGATTTCGCTGGTGGCGCCGCTTCCGGTTCCGCCTCCGAGTGCGGTGACGACTACGGCAGTGCGCACTCCGTCAAGATGCATGTCGAGTACATCGGGCTTGTCTAGGAATGCCGCACGCGCTTCGGCGGCGAGCCCCCCGGCGCCGCGTCCCGCCAGACGGTCTCCGCCGAGCAGCACGAACGGCACTTCGGATGTCGAGCCGGACGCAGCGTCCGTATCGACCGTGAGGGCGCGTATCGTCGAGCCGTAGGCCCGACGCACTCCGCGCACGGTTGCGGAACCGGATCCACCGACTCCGAGAAGCAGCAGGGATGAAGATTCCGTTTTCATTGTCCTTTGAAGAATTTTTTCAGGATGTTTGTGATGGGGTCGAAAAGCGACTGTTCGCCCGAGTTGCGCTGCTCCAGAAGAAGTGCGCCGGCGATTGTCGCATACTGTGCGGGAAACTCCTCTTTCTCGAGGCCTTCAATCCCGGGAATGAGCGTGGCGATGCGGACGATGCCGCCGAACATGCTTCTTGCGAGGGAAGTGATGTTTGTCAGGCGGGCTCCTCCGCCGGATAGCACTATGCCGCCACTGAGACGGTGGAGGATGCCTTCAGCGTCCAGCTTCTCGCGGATGATGGAGAAAAGCTCGCCGACGCGGGCGTTCACCACTGTATCGAGAGCGCGCATTGAGATGGTGGCGCTGGAGCCGGATGTCAGCGAGGACGGAACCTCCACGCGGCCGGTACGCTCAGGCGAGAATATCGCGCTTGCAGAACGCTTGACCGTTTCCGCCTGAGAGAGCGAAAGGGAGAAAGCGAGCTTGAT
The DNA here is from genome assembly GCA_017936245.1 of Kiritimatiellia bacterium. GTDB lineage: Bacteria > Verrucomicrobiota > Kiritimatiellia > RFP12 > UBA1067 > UBA1731. Next base: position 504 of record JAGBFY010000512.1, on the reverse strand, counting down.
GTCATTCGTAAGATGGTCTCCGCCGACCCCGACCACACCGGCGTATATCATGCGTCCATCCGCGAAGGCGACAAAAGACGTGGAGCCTCCGCCGAGGTCGATCACCAGTGTTCCCGCCGTCTTGTCTTCGGGGGTGAGCACTGCTTCGGCGGCGCATCTTCCGGCGAAATACGATTCCGATATCTCGAGCTTGGCGTTCGTAGCCGCAGTCTTGGCGTCGTTCACGCGGGCTTTCGACCCGTGCACTACGAGTGTGCGGAGTTTGAGGAGCCGTCCGGACATCCCCTTGGGAGATGCGATTCCGTCCAGTCCGTCCAGCCCGTATCCGAGCTCCGAGATGTCAAGAAGCACCCTGTCGTCCTCAAGACCGGTGTCGCATGAGCGGTTGTAGATCTCCGCAAGGTCGTTGTCGGTGACGGTCTTGTCGACCGGCCACTGAGTAACCATCATGCTGACTCCAAGCGGATTTATTACTCACAGACAGGTTCTGCGGATGGTTCCGGT
>JAGBFY010000511.1 GCA_017936245.1 Kiritimatiellia bacterium | reverse complement strand
TGGTGTGCGCACCGCATGGAGGAGCTGATAAACAACGGGCCGATCATCCGTCCCGCATACAAACCACTGTTCCACCCCAAGAAATACGTAGATTTGAAGGATCGCTGATATGGAAAGGTTCGAATCGTTTGAAGGCGGAGTCTGCTCCGCAAAGGGATTCCGCGCGGCAGGCGTCGCCGCCGGCATCAAGTACAAGGATCGCAAGGATGTCGCCCTCATCGTGGCCGATGCGCCATGCTCCGCTGCCGCGATGTTCACCACGAATGCGGTAGCCGCAGCACCGGTGGTTTTCGACCGCAGCATCGCGAAGTATGGATGTGCGCAGGCGATCCTCGCCAACTCCGGCTGCGCGAACGCCTGCACCGGGCAGGAAGGTCTTCGCGATGCGGTGGAGAGCGTGAAGGCGACGGCGGCAACTCTCGGGATCGATCCGCGGCACGTCTTTGTCGCGTCCACGGGTGTTATAGGCCGCCGCATGCCAATGAAGCGCCTTCTCTCCGGCATGAAGGATGCTGCGAAGAACCTTGCCGCCACGCCTCAGGCCGGTCTGGATGCGGAAATGGCCGTCATGACCACGGATACGCGCCCGAAGCAGGCTGCCGTGAAGGTCAAGATCCTTGGGCACGAAGTGACGATCGGCGGTATGTGCAAGGGTTCGGGCATGATCGAGCCGAATATGGCTACGATGCTCGGCTTCATCACCACGGACTGTGCAATCACGTCCGGAATGCTCCGCAACGCGCTCAAGAGCGCCGTTACGCGCGGCTTCAACCGGGTGATCGTCGATGGCGACCAGTCCACTAACGACTCGGTGTTCATCATGGCTTCCGGTGCGGCCGGCAACAAGGAGATCCGTCACCCTGACGCGTCGTTCCGTCTTTTCCGTGACGCGCTCATCCAGCTCATCGTCACGCTCGCCAAGCAGATGGCTGCGGACGGCGAGGGCGCCACGAAGTTCGTGACGGTGAAGGTGAAGGGCGCCGCCACAGAGCGCGATGCGGAGCTTGCCGCACGCGCAATCGCGAAGTCCCCTCTGTGCAAGACGAGCTGGTACGGCAAGGATCCCAACTGGGGCCGCATACTTGCTGCCGTCGGATATTCCGGAGCCAAGATCGACGAAACCACCGCCGAAGTGTTCTACGGCAAAACGTGGGCGTACAAGCAGGGCAAGGTGGCGGACGCAACTCAGCTCAAGAAGCTTGAGGCGGAGCTTGCCGGGCCAGAAGTGACCGTGACGGTTGATCTCCATTTCAACAACCGGGAGTTTGAGATATACACGTGCGACTATTCCACGGAATATGTCCACATCAACGCTGACTATACCACATAAGGAGATAGAGCCATGGGAGATGATTGCTGCAAGTGGAAGTTCTGCACGAAGAGCGGACTCAAGCAGGTTAAGATTGAATGCGGCGACGATCTGAGGAGACTCAAGGATCTTGACCAGAAATACTGGACGGCCCTTGCCGCTTCCAACACCGGCCTTCGCTTCGATTCGCGCACATTGGAGTTTCTCGATACCGACGGCGATGGGCGTGTCCGCGTTCCTGAGCTGCTCGCGGCAATCGATTTCCTTGAGTCCAGGGGAGTCGACCTCGATTCGCTCTTTGTTGAAGATCTCGAGGACGAAAAGAAGCTTTCGGAGATTTCCGGAAAGCTTGCCGACCTCGCAAAGGTCGAGCCTTCCGACGCAGAGAAGGCGGCGATGAAGGCGTGGGAGGATGCTCCTGCGAACGATGCTTCGATCATGCCGCTCAAGGAGGTTACGGCTGATGCCAACGCCGCTCTTGCGGCGGTCGAGCCGCTTCTTGAGAAGTTCTTCACCCCGGCGGAGGATGCACCGCTCGTGATGGAAGGGCCTGAGGTTTCGCTTCCGCTCAAGGGCAACATCAATCCGAAACATGCCGATGCAATCGCCGCGTTCGTCGAGAAGTGCGTAAAGCCGCTTGTCGGAGAGGTCGATGTGCTGAAACGCACCGACTTCCTCAAGGTCAAGGCGGCGTTTGCCCCTTACCGTGCGTGGGTCGCCTCCAAGCCTGTAATGAACGCCAACGCGAAGGCGGAGCTTGAGACGGAAGAGCGCACGGTGCGCTACAGGATGCACCTTGTGGAGTACATCCGCAATTTCGTGAACCAGGCTAACCTCTACAGCTGCGAGACGGAGCCGATTTATCTTACCGGTACGCTTTTCATCGACGGCCGTGAATGCAGACTCTGCTTCCATGTCAACAACGAGGCCGCGCATTCCGCGCTCGCCGCAAAGTCCGACTGCTGCATAATATACGTAAAGCTTTCCAGGAAGGGGAGCGCCGTGCGCAATGTCTGTGCCGTGATAACGACCGGGCGCACCATTCCGCTCTATGTCGGACGCAACGGAATCTTCTACGACCGTGACGGAAACGTCTGGGATGCGACGATTACGAAGGTCGTCATGGCTCAGGTTTCGCTTTGCGAGGCGTTCTGGGCTCCGTGGCGCAAGATTGGCGAGTTGATCGGCGAGCAGGTGAAGAAATTTGTCGGCGATGCGCAGACGAAGTCCGTGGGCGGCGTCACGAAGACGATCGATGGCGTGAGTGCGAAACCGGCGGCGAAACCTGCCGCCGACACGTCGGCGAACGGCGCCGCGCTCGCAAGCTCCGTTGCGGCTCTCGGCATTGGCGTCGGCATGGTCGGCGCGGCGTTCGCGGGAGTTGTCGGCCTTGTCGCCGGATTGCCCTGGTGGAAGACCGCAATCGGAGTGCTGTGCGTCATCATGGCTGTTTCGCTTCCGAGCGTCGTGCTTGCGTGGCTCAAGCTTCGTCGCCGCGATCTTGGCGCGATACTCAACGCCGGAGGCTGGGCGGTGAACCGTCCTCTCCGCTTCTCCCAGAAGCTAGCCAAACGTTTCACGCGCAAGGTTGGCCTTTGATGAAGAAGATCGCATTCTACGTGAACGCCACCAAGCCTTCCGCACCGGAGGTGCGGGATCGTCTGGTGGCGTATGCGCAGAAATGCGGAATGGAGGTTGTAGACGCGGCGGACTCCGTGCCCGACGTGGTTGTGGTGCTGGGCGGAGACGGCACGATGCTTTCCGCCGTGCACCGGCATCCCGGTGTCCCTCTTCTTGGCCTCAACCTTGGTTCGCTGGGGTATCTGGCGTATGTGGAGGAGTCGGGCTTTGAGGACGCGATAGCCGCACTTGCCGAAGGTCGTTACAGGATTTCTCATCGGACTGCGCTCAAGGTGTGCGGTGTGAATGCCCTTAATGATGTTGTTGTGTCTCGTGGCGTGTCCGGTCATGCGATCCGTCTGGACTTCAGCGTGGACGGCGAACATGCCACACGGTTTGTGGCGGACGGTCTTGTGATAGCCACTCCCACGGGCTCCACGGCGTATTCGCTTGCTGCAGGAGGGCCGGTGCTCATGCCGGCTTCTCAGTCGCTTGTTGTGACCCCTGTGTGTCCGCATGCGCTTTCATCCCGTCCGCTTGTGCTGAGGGATACGGTGAAGATGTCGATCTCCGCAGATGTGCGCGGAGATGGCGAAGGACCAGGTGTGTTTGCGGACGGACGCCAGGTCTGCGTCCTTGCCGCCGGGGAGACTCTTGAGATAGAGAAGTCGGACTCGGCCGTTCCGCTTGTTGAACTGGATGACGTGAATCCGTATGAGGTTCTCACCCGCAAGTTGGGTTGGTCAGGGTCTTCGATCAGGTAGGTTTTATGACGGAACTTGAGAAAAGGATCGGATACAGGTTCAAGGATATGTCTCTTCTTGAGGCGGCGCTGGTGACTCCGGCATGCCGCATGGAGTGCCCTGAGATTGAGGATAATCAGCGTCTGGAGTTTTTGGGTGATGCGGTGTTCGGCCTTTTGAGTGCAGATGCCGTGTTTGAAGCCTATCCATGGGAACAGGAAGGCAAGCTGACAGTGCGGCGCACGCATCTCGTATCGACGACTGCGCTGATAGATGCCGCCAACAGGCTTGGTCTCGGCGAATTCCTCAAGCGCAACTCCGGTGCGCAGCCGCTTTCGCCGCGCGCAAAGGCGCTTGCGGATGCGATGGAGGCCGTCATGGGCGCGGTCTGGCTCGATGGTGGATTTGAGGCCGCTAAATCCGTATTCGGCAGACTTGAGCTTCCTATCGATGAGAATCTCAACGAATGGAGCGACAACCCCAAAGGACACCTTCAGGTCATTTCGCAGTCGATGAAGCCTTCAAGGAAGCCTGTATATACGGTCGATTCCGTAAAGGGTCCGTCGCATGCTCCGGTAGTGACCGTGACAGTGGAGGTTGCGGGGCTGGGCAGGGCGACCGCAACCGCAAACTCCCTGCGCAAGGCTGAAACAGCCGCCGCTGCTGCACTGCTTGAAAAATGTTGCCAATAATGCTCCGCATGGTGATGGGTGGGGGCTGCGCGACGAGGAGGGCGCTTTGAATGAGGCTTGATGGAGCGCGTAGCGCGACGAGAAGGTAGCTAGAGGGTGGGACGTGTGCGACGCGTGTGACGCGTGAGACATTTGATTTTCAAGAAGAAGATAGCTTAGAGC
>JAGBFY010000510.1 GCA_017936245.1 Kiritimatiellia bacterium | reverse complement strand
CCGCCCTGGTTCCTGATACGCCCAAGATCACGTTCAAGAAAGCTCTCGCCAAGGACAAGAAGACCGGCGGCTGGGCGTTGCCGGAAGGTGCGAACCTCCAGGCGGCACTTGATGGACAGCCGATCAAGGATGTCATCGTTCCGGGCAACGAGGGGACTGTAAAGACTCTTATGGAACGTGCGGTGCGTCTGGATGGCTCCATCCGCCAGCCGGGCGTGCATGCCTGCGGCGTCATCATTTCACGAGACCCGCTCATCGATACGCTCCCCGTGATGCCGACGGCCGGTGAGTCGCTTCTCACCACGCAGTACGACGGACACTTCGTGGAGCCCGTGGGGCTTCTGAAGATGGACTTTCTGGGACTCAAGACCCTCACGGTCGAGAAGGAGTGCGTTGCGCTCATCAAGCAGTTCCACGGAATCGACATCAACACCGACGAAATTCCCGACGACGACAAGGAGACGTATGAGCTTTTCGGACGCGGCGAGACGACGGGGCTTTTCCAGTTCGAATCCGACGGCATGAAGAAGTGGCTCATCGCGCTTCAGCCCGAAAGGCTCACCGACCTTGTCGCAATGAACGCGCTGTACCGCCCAGGTCCGATGGAATACATCCCGACCTTCGTTGACCGCAAGCAGGGTAGGGCGCCGGTGACCTATGACCACCCGTTGATGGAGAAATACCTGAAGGACACCTACGGCGTAACGGTGTATCAGGAACAGGTGATGTTGCTGTCGCGTCTTCTTGCCGGGTTCACGCGCGGCGAGTCCGACAAGCTCCGCAAGGCCATGGGCAAAAAGCTCATGGATATCATGAATGAGCTGAAGGCGAAGTTCGTCAAGGGATGTCTCGACAATCCTGAATTCCGCATCGACAAGTGGAAGGACGAGAAGGCCGCCAAGGAACTCATCGAAAAGATATGGTCCGACTGGGAGGCGTTCGCGTCCTACGCGTTCAACAAGTCCCACGCCGTGTGCTATGCGTGGGTCGCGTATCAGACAGGTTATTTGAAAGCCCACTATCCGGCGGAGTTCATGTGCGCCCAGATTTCCTCGGAAATCGGGAACTTCGACAAGCTCCCCGGCTTTGTGGCAGAGGCGGAGGCCATGGGGCTTGAGGTCAAGCCGCCGGATGTGAACGAGGCGTTTGCCCGGTTCACGCCAGTGAAGGGTGAGAAGGCGATCCGCTACGGTTTGGCAGGCATCAAGGGTGTCGGCGGCAACGTCGCTGATGCGATTGTCGCTGAACGTGAGAAGAACGGTCTGTACAAGGGATTCATGGATTTCTGCATCCGTCTCGGTGCAATCGTCACTGTCGGTGAGGACGGCAAGAGAGGGTCTCCGGTCATCAACAAGCGGGCGGTGGAGAATCTGGTTCGAACGGGAGCCTTCGATTCGTTCATCGCCGCAGATCCGTCTTTCCATCGGGCGCGGTATTTCAACAATGCCGAATTTGCGCTTAAGAAAGCTGCGGGGCTTGCGAAAGAGAAGGCGAGCTCGCAGGGAAGCTTTTTCGATGTGCTTGACGCGAGCGTCGAAAGCACGGCCACGGATTCGGAGCTTGCGGACTGTCCGCAGTGGCCGCTGATGGAGAACTTCCGCGCGGAGCGCGAGTATCTCGGCATCTATCTTACCGGACATCCGCTTGGCGCGTTTGAACACGTTCTCGATACGCTTTCCACTTTCAAGATCAGCGAGCCGCCGGAGATTCCGTTCATGGAGCAGGTGAATTCGCCGAAGCCGCTGCGTGTGCCGGTCAGGCTCGGAGGGCTTCTCAAGAGCTGTCAGGTGAGGATGTCCAAACCGAAGAAGCCGAATGAGGAGCCGAAGCCCTGGGCGATTCTCACGATCGACGACAGCCACAACGAGATGGAGGCGCTGGCGTTCGCGAAGACGTACGCGAAGATGGCGGACTGGCTGCCGTCGGCGGTCGAGACTCCCGTGTTGATCTGCGGTGAGCTGATGCACCGCACGAACCGCGAAACGAACGCCGAGGAGGAAGGGCTGCAGTTCTTTGTCCGCGAGGCGTACAGGCTTTCGGAGGGAATAAGCAGGTTCGCGAACGGCCTGTATGTGGATTTTGTGTACGAGGATCCGAAACTTGACGAGAAGATGAAGACGGTCGCCTCGCTTGCGTCCGCCAATCCCGGCGGCGTTCCGATGCACATCAATCTTTCCTACGCAAACGGCATGAGCGTAAAGCTTGAGTTGGCGGGAGGCGTCAATCCCTCTGCCGACTTCCTCGGTGCAATCGGCAAAGTCGCCATCAAGGACAAGTGGGGCATGGATGCAAAGCCCGATATCTTCGCCGAACCGCCGCCGAAATTTCCCGGAAGGGGGTAACAGGTTGCAGCCGTCAGAACATAAATACCTAATTTTTGTATAATTCCAAGCATAGGAAATGAGGTGGATAGATGATTGAAACAGATGTGTTGATAGTTGGTGCGGGACCTGCCGGATTGGCGGCGGCGATTGCATTGAAGCGTGGTGCGAAGAAGCGTGGAGACGGCGAGTCTCCTCGTGTGCTGGTTTTGGATAAGGGGCGCAGCGTAGGTTCACATGTGCTGTCGGGGGCGATTATCGATCCTTCCGGTTTTGAAGGGCTTCTTACGGCAGAAGAGATTGAGAAGCTGCCTGTGGAGGCGAAGGTGGTGAAGGAGAGTTTCAGGACGCTTCTTTGCCGGAAGTGGTCGTTGAAGGTGCCGTGGGTGCCGCCTATGATGAGTTCGAAGCGTTATCCTGTAGCTTCGTTTACGAAGGTTGTGCAGTATCTTGCAGGGATCGCACAGAAGGAGGGCGTGGAGATATATACCGGCTATGCCGTCACTGAACTCATCGAGAAGGATGGAGTTGTGGTCGGTGCGCGGACTGGTGAGAAGGGCTTGGACAAGAACGGTGCGAAGAAGTCCAACCATCTTGCATCAGAGGAGATTCGGTCAAAGACCGTCATTCTGGCCGAGGGCGGCTGCGGCATCCTCACTGAACGGCTGATCGCCGCGAAGGGACTCAAGGGTGTGCGTCCTCAGACGTACGCCATCGGAATCAAGGAACTGATTGAGGTTCCTGCCGGTACGCAGATTGCCGGCGAGGTGATGCACACGTTCGGATGGCCAAGCGACTTCGATACCTACGGCGGCGGATTTGTGTATCATGTATCGGAAACGCAGGTCATGGTCGGCTATGCCTACGCGCTTGACTACAAGCGCCCTGAGGTCGATCCATTCGATCTGTTCCGTCAGTTCAAGAGCGCTGATGCGGTGAAGCGTCATTTCAAGGGCGGCAAGACGGTTGCCTATGGCGCGAAGGTCATTCCGGAAGGCGGCTACTATTCCGTTCCGAAAGTGCAGGCTCCGGGAGTGCTTATCGTCGGTGACGGCGCAGGACTTCTCGATTCCTTGCGCATCAAGGGCGTTCATATCGCACTCCAGAGCGGTGTTGCGGCTGCAGAGAGCATACTTGAAGGTAAAGACTACGAGACGCTTCTCAAGAAGACTTCCGGGTGGAAGGAGATGAAGCGAGTGCGCAATGTGCGCGCAGGGTTCTGCTATGGACTTCCGTGGGGTGTTGCAATGGCAGGTTTTGCGTGGCTTACGCGCGGGCTTTTCCCGTTCTTCCGTGTGCCTGGGCTTTCGGAAGGGGATGCCGCCGGACTGCGCAGACTGGACGGTATACCTGTAATGATAAAGATTGGTAGAACGTATTTATCATGGCCGAAAAATAGAATCTG
>JAGBFY010000509.1 GCA_017936245.1 Kiritimatiellia bacterium | reverse complement strand
TTGAGCTTCCTTTGCAACGAGGTCGCAACGAGTTTTCATTTTTGGATCGTCCTGCTTCAGCATTTTATGGTTTGCCTTCGGTTTTTGCTGATTCACTGCCTGATTCCTTCGGTAATAGTGTTATTGATGCGTGGATGGAACGGCAGAATGTTATGAAGTCATCGGTGACGGCGTTGGATCGTTTAGCGTATGTTGGATCGAGAGCGATGGGGGCGTTGGAGTATGCTCCTCAGCGAGGTCCGCGGCGAGATGCGTTTTTAGCGATTCGCATGAAAAATATAATTGAGCAGTCTCGCCATGTATTAGATCGCAAGCTTGAAAAAATATCAGGTCCTGATGCTCTTAGGGAAATATTTAAGGTTGGATCTTCTGCCGGTGGAGCCCAGTCCAAGGCTGTTGTCGGGTGGAATTCTAAAACTGATAAGTTTTGTGTCCCGAGTGATGAGATGCCGGATGGCTTTGAACATTGGATTATAAAAATCACACCAGACGAACGCCCCTATCTTGGAATAGCGGAATATCGAACTTATGAGTTGGCGAAAATGTGCGGAGTTGAAATGAGTGAATCTCGTCTTTATGAAGTAGATGGGATGCGGCATTTTATGACGCGTAGATTTGATAGAGAAGGCAAGCGTCGTCATCATTTGCAGACTTTTCGTGCGATGCGTTCTTTGCCACCTGACATATCATTGGAAATGAATTCTTATGGGCAGTTGTTTGAAACAATAGTTGCGCTAAATCTTGGCTATGAAGCGCTTTCGCAGATGTTTCGTCGTATGGTGTTTAATGTTTATTCGGATGAGACAGATGATCATTCGAAGAATTTTTCTTTTATGATGTGCGAGGGTGGGGCGTGGGGATTGTCGCCAGCTTATGATCTTACTGGAGGAGTTCCGCCAGAAGCACCTGAGGGTGATGCACGGCGTGATTGGACCAATTGCCATGCTATGAGTATCAATGGCAAGCAATCCAACATAATGGATGATGATTTATTGGAAATCGGCGCTCGATATTCAATAGGTACGGCTGAGTCGATTCTTGCTGATATAAAGAATGTATTTAAGTGAGCGACAGCAACAGGGGGCTTGGATATGGATTGGTTGAGAATTGCTCCGAATGGAATTCTCATTTTGGGTGGCGGTGGGTCGGACGCATGAATGCGCCCGCACAAGACATTGGGGGTGGCGGCAAATTGTGGGATGCAATGCGCCGAGCAGGATCATGTGTCACCCAGGAAATTGCTTTCTGGTACGGGTCCGTGATGGCATATGGGATGTGGTATAATATGCGGCATGGGAAACTACCAGAATAACAGGCATCATAACAAAGGTCCAAGGGAACTCGTCACGGGTGGCGAGTGGCTTTATGGCCGCAACCCTGTGATAGAGGCTTTGCGCGCCGGCCGCCGCACGTTCACGGAGATCATTCTTCCTCCGGGATCCAAGGATGAAAGTGATGAGATAGCTTCGTTGCGTCTTACCGCTCAGAAACGCAACATCATGATCCGTGCTGCAGACCGCGACAGGCTGGACAAGCTGGTGAAGGGCGGACATCACCAAGGTGTTGCGATCAAGACCACCGGGTATCCATACGTTGATTTTTCGGAAATTCTTCAGGATGTCGAGGATGACGAGAACGCCTCTGTGCTTGTGCTTGACCATCTTGAGGATCCTCAGAACGTCGGTTCAATCCTGCGCACCGCGTGTGCTGTCGGTTTCACAGGCGTGATAATTCCGGAAGACCGTGGCGCCGGTGTGACTCCAGCGGCGGTAAGGGCTTCGGCGGGTGCGGCCGAACACCTCAAGGTTGCCAGGGTTGTCAATCTCCCGCGAGCCATGAAGGAGCTGCAGAAGCTAAATCTTTGGTTCACGGGGCTTGACTGGGGTGAAGACGCCCGCTGCTATACGGAGATTGATTTCAAGGGACGTGCCGGACTTGTCATCGGCGCCGAGGGCAACGGCATATCCCGCCTTGTGCGCGAAACATGCGATTTCATCGCTGAACTTCCGATGCCGGGCGGTTTTGAATCTCTGAACGCCGGTGTCGCGGCAGGTATCGCGATGTACGAAATGCTTCGTCAGCGTTCATAGTCGGTATCAATCGAGTTGTGGCAGGTTGATTAAGAAAAAAGAGGAAGAATTTTCATCCATGGAGTGAAGGTTATGTGCGAGAACTGTGCAAAAAGTGATTTGACCAAGCTTGACGCGGTCTTTAAGGAATTTGAGGGCGATAGCCATGCCCTCATTTCCATCCTGCAGAAGGCTCAGGAGATATATGGATATCTCCCTGTCGATGTGATATACGCCGTGGCAGATCATGTCGGAGTCAGTCCGGCGAAGGTCATGGGAGTAGCCACGTTCTACACCCAGTTCCGTCTGCAGCCGGTCGGAAAGAACCTCATCATGCTTTGCAAGGGAACCGCGTGCCATGTGAACGGGGCGGATTCCATAGCAAAGGCGCTTCAGGATGAGCTTGGAATCGAGGATGGCGGCACAACTGCGGACGGACTCTTCTCTCTCAAGGAGGTGGCGTGTCTCGGCTGCTGTTCGCTTTCGCCGGTCATGATGATAAACGAAACTGCTTACGGTTCTCTCACCCCGGAGAAGGCGCGTGAGATCGTCCGCAAGATCAAGGCAGAGGGGGTACAGGCATGAGGATCGTAATCGGAGAGGGCAGCTGCGGAATTGCCGCCGGAGCGCGCAAGGTACACGGGGCGCTTGATGCCATCTGCGCCGCTGCAGAGAAGAAGGTTGAAATCGGAGTCACAGGCTGCAACGGAATGTGCTACCTTGAGCCGATTGTGGATCTGTATGATGGAGACGGTCTCGCGGCGCGTCTCGTGAAGGTGCAGGAGTCTGATGCGGCAAGGATATATTCGGCTGCCGGATCCGGCGATCTTTCCGGGATTGAGGATCTTCTGATTTCTGCGGACGATGCGCAGTTCCTTGAAAAGCAGACGCGCATCGCACTTCGCCACTGCGGCGTTATCGATCCGGAGTCGATCGAATCCTACAGGGCGGCGGACGGATACGGGGCGATAGCCAAGATTCTCGGCAAGGATGGCTTAGCAGATTCGAAGTGTCTGTCCCCAGAGCAGGTCATCGAAGAGATCAAGGTTTCAGGTCTTGCCGGACGCGGCGGCGCGGGTTTCCCCACATGGTTCAAGTGGAACGCCGCACGCAACGCAAAAGGCGACGAAAAGTACCTCATCTGCAATGCGGACGAAGGCGATCCCGGCGCGTTCATGGACCGTGCGCTTATTGAAGGCGATCCCCATTCGTTAATCGAAGGCATGCTCATCGCGGCCTATGCCATCGGTGCGTCGAAGGCCTTCGTGTATGTGCGCGCAGAGTATCCTCTCGCGATTGTGCGCCTTGAAAAGGCGATAAAGGATGCGACGGCGGCGAATCTGCTCGGCGCCAACATCCTTGGTTCGGACTTCTCCTGCGAGCTTCGCATCAAGGCTGGTGCGGGTGCGTTCGTGTGCGGCGAGGAGACCGCCCTCATCGAGTCGCTTGAAGGTAGCCGAGGGATGCCGCGTCTCAAACCGCCGTTCCCTGCAGAGAAGGGCTTTACCGACAAGCCGTCGAACATCAACAATGTTGAGACGTTCGCGAACGTCTCGTGGATCATCCTCAACGGCGGCGCCGCATTCTCCGCGATGGGGACGGAGCTCTCAAAGGGAACGAAGGTGTTTGCGCTCACCGGCAAGATTCGCCGCGGCGGACTCGTGGAGGTTCCGATGGGACTCACCCTACGAGATGTCATCTATGACATCGGCGGCGGTGTGCGCGACGGCGGCAAGTTCAAGGCTGTTCAGATGGGAGGTCCTTCAGGTGGCTGTATTCCGGAATCGCTTCTTGATACGCAGATCGACTACAAGGCACTTGGTGCGACAGGGGCAATCATGGGTTCCGGCGGCATGGTGGTGATGGACGACCGCACATGCATGGTGAACATGGCTCGCTTCTTCCTCGACTTCACCGCCAAGG
>JAGBFY010000508.1 GCA_017936245.1 Kiritimatiellia bacterium | reverse complement strand
GACAGACCGGAAGAGATTGATGGAGCAGCACTTGAAGGACTGGTATTCCAGCATTTGAAAGCATATCTTGATTATTCCGAGCGCAGGGACAGTTTGTACTGCTGGCGGACGGCGGAAGGTAAAGAGGTTGATTTTGTTGTCTATGACGATAGGGATTTTCTTGCGATAGAAGTCAAGAATGCCGCAAAACTTGATTCTAAGGATTTTTCGGGGCTCAAATCGTTTGCGTCAGACTATCCGGAAGCGAGAACCGTACTGCTCTACAGGGGAGATGTACAGTATATGCACGGAAACATTCTTGTTGTCCCGGTCGGCAGGTATCTTTGCTCTCTTTTCCCGAACGAGCCGTTTCCCGACGTCAAGTGGCGTAGATAAATCCCGTTAAACCATTCTGTGCATTCAGAGGATGGGAAACAACTTATTTGAAACAACTTTTGTTTGTGGCGGGCAACCGCCCGCCAACATAAGAACGCCGCGCAGTTTCGCGGCGAAAAGAGAAGTTGTTTTTATCAGTTGTTCTGGTTGTTTCCAACCTTGGATTCTGCGGGGGATTCTGTAGGGGGCTTCAAAACAGGGGCGTGGGGATTGCGTCAGGTGATGCTTTTCAGGAAATCTGAAAGACGTTTGGCTGCGAGACGTATCTTGTCCATGGAAGTGGCGTAGCTCATGCGGACGAAGCCTTTTCCGCAGGCCCCGAATGCAGAACCCGGCACACATGCAACATCATGGCTGTCGAGAAGTTTCAGACAGAATTCCTCGTCCTGAAGACCTGTCTTGCTGATGTCGGCGAAGACATAGAAAGCGCCCTTCGGGAGGATCGTCTTGAGGCCCATCCTGTTCAGGGCCGATACCAGAAAATCGCGGCGGCGTTTGTATTCGGCTCTCATGCGGGCGACGTCGCCGTCTCCGTTATCCATGGCCTCCACGCCTGCGGCCTGGCTGAGCGTAGGTGCGCTCATGATGCCGTACTGGTGGATTTTCATCATCGTGCCGATCAGGGGGGCCGGGCCGCAGGCGAATCCGAGACGGAAGCCGGTCATCGCCCAGCCTTTTGAAAATCCGTTAAGGAGAATGAGATTATCCTTGAGTTCGGGAAAGGATGCAAAGCTTGCGGGCTTCCTGTCGTACACGAGTTCGGAATATACCTCGTCGGACAGAAGAAGGATATCGTGCTTAAGGACGAATTTTGTGATTTCTTTCATGTCCTGAAGCGTAAGTGCGGCGCCGGTTGGATTGCACGGAAAGTTGAGAAGAAGGGCTTTTGTCTTAGGCGTAACAATCTTCTCAAGTGATTTCACCGTAAGCCTGAATCCGTCGCGGGCAAATGTTTCGGCGCACACCGGCACGCCGTGCGCCATGCGGATGGTCGGGGCGTAGGAGACGAAGCAGGGTTCATGGTAGATGATTTCGTCTCCGGGCTCAGTGATGGCGCGTATGGCCAGGTCTATAGCCTCTGATACGCCTACGGTCACAAGCGTTTCATTCTCCCATGCGAATGATGCGTTGAACCTGCGCTTGAGGTAGCGGCATATCGCCTGACGCAGTTCGGGCGTGCCGAGATTCGAGGTATAGTGCGTGCCCCCGTCTTCGAGACAGGTCACTGCAGCACGTGAAATGTGCCAAGGCGTATCGAAGTCGGGTTCGCCGACACCAAGGGATATCACATCCTTGCGCTGGGCAACGATGTCAAAAAACTTGCGGATTCCGCTTTTTGGAAGCGCCGCAACGTGCTTGGCTGTGAAGTCGCGGGCCATCAGACGACCGGAAGGCGCTTATCTTCCTCAAAGGCGTATTCGCCGCTTGCCTTGTACGTCTTGAGCATAAAGTGAGTGGAGGTGGAGAGGACTCCGTCGATGGTGGAGAGTTCGGAGGAAACGAACTCCGCGACATCCTGAAGCGAGTCGCCGCTTGCGAACACAAGCAGGTCATACGCGCCGCTCATGAGAAAACAGGCATCGACCTGCGCGTACTTGGAGACCTTGTTTGCAATCTTTCCGAAACCTGTGTTGCGCTGAGGCGTGATCTTTAGTTCGATCACGGCGCGTACGTTCTTTGCATCTGCGTTTTTCTTCTTCATCCTCATCCTCCATTCGAAGATTGCGCTCAATTATACCACAACACCAGCCGCTTCGCATGAAATAATCCTGTTTTACAGGAATTTTGGGTTAATTGAGATATCTGGGGAAGAGAAATATGGTATACTTCAAGGCATTATGAAAAAGTGGACGGTAGCGGCCTTCAAGGCCGCCAAGGGCAGACAGAAACTTGGTTGCTGCACGGCATATGACGCATGCTTCGCAAGGCTTGCGGATGAAGCAGGTGTGCCGTGTCTTCTTGTCGGTGATTCCATGGGTATGACCATGCTTGGATACGAGACCACGCTGCCCGTTAAGATGGAGGAGACTCTTTCAGCTGTCGCTGCGGTGGCAAGAGCTGCGAAAAACGCGCTTGTGGTGGCGGATATGCCGTTCGGAAGCTATCAGTGCGGTGATGATTCTGCAATGGCCAATGCGGTGGCCTGTCTGAAGGCGGGGGCTGATGCCGTGAAGCTGGAAGGCGGCGCTTCGGTGTGTGGACTCATCCGTCGCATGACGGCGGCAGGGATTCCCGTTCTGGCGCATGTCGGGATGATGCCGCAGAGCGTGAATTCCTATGGCGGTTTCAAGATGCAGGGCAAGACGCGCGAGGCTGCAACCAGAGTGCTTGCGGATGCCAGAGCGGTTGCGGAGGCGGGGGCATTTGCCGTTACGCTCGAATGCGTTCCGGCGGAACTTGCGGCCGAAATCACCGCCGCTCTCAAGATCCCCACGGTGGGAATCGGGGCGGGACCCGTCTGTGACGCGCAGTGGCTTGTGATGCACGATCTTCTTGGACTCAACGAAGGTCACGTCCCTTCGTTCGTCAAGAAGTACGCAAACCTTGCAGATGAGGTGAAACGGGCGTTCTCCGCATACGTTTCCGAGGTCGCTTCAGGGGCATTTCCTGTTTCGGGCTGATGCGGAAAACAAGGCTAAAACTCCAGAATGTTCTGTTAAAACAAATACGAAACTTGATATCATGGCAAAAGACCATAAGATAGCGTACCAGAAGGAATTTTTTGACCGGGATTATACCGTACGCGAAGCCTACGGACGGATATGGAAGTATGCCCGCAGATACAGGTTCCGTCTTTTTGTCGGTGTCCTGTGCGGTATGCTGACCGCCGGTACGCTCGTGCCGTTCTTTCAGATTGTCCAGCCGACCTTGCAGCATGTGGAAGGCCACGACAGCGCGGTGTCGGCAGCGGCGGCTGAAACATGCGGGCAAGAGTCTGCGGGAATCGCCAAACCTGCAGTTGATTCAACGGATGTGAAGTCCGTTAAGCCGAAAAACGCATTCGAGAAGCAGATAGCCAAGAACTCCAAGCTTCCGAGTTGGTATCCCAAGGTTGAGAAATTTGCTTCAAGGCTCGGCATAAAGCTTCAGGACGAAAAAGGCGGTATGGGAGGGGCTTTGCTTCTCATCGTATGTGTGGTTGTGCCTCTGGTGGCGTTGGCGCGACTTGCTCTTCAGTATCTCAACCACTACTGTCTTAGCTGGGCGGGCGCCCATGCGGTGGCGGACATACGTCAGGAGCTTCTTGAACATGTTCAGAAGCAGGGGCTTCAGTTCTTCGGGCGTGTTGATGTCGGCAAGCTGATGACGCGCATATCATCGGATCCGCAACAGATACAAACCATCCTTTCAGTCATACTTTCTGAGATTGCAATGGCTCCGTTTGAGATTCTCGTTGCCATCGGGTTTATCGTGTGGTTTGCCATCGCGAACAACATGCTGCCCACGCTTATGCTGATACTGATCGGATTCCCCATATTCGTGCTTCCCGTGCAGATGATTGGAAAGAAGGTCAAGAAGTGGGCGCGGCGCACGATGGAGCGCAACTCCATGATCGGCGCAAAGATACATGAAATACTCACGTGCATAAAGGTGGTGAAGAGCTACAATACGGAAGCGTTCGAAAACCGCCGTTACTCCGAAACGAACAGGTATCTGCTGAAGTCCACGATGAGAGCCTTGCGTATCGGACTCATGGTCGGGCCGACGGTTGAGACGGTCGGCATAATTCTCATCTGCTTCTTCCTTGTGTGGTGTTTCGCGACGGATGTGAAGATATCGGATGTAGTTCCGATGCTCGCGCCGCTTCTCATAATCTACAAGCCGGTGAAACAGCTCTCCAAACTTCAGGTGCAGGTTGAGACCTCTATGGCGGCACTGTCCCGAATCTATTCGGTGCTTGATCTCCACATGGAGCTTCCGGAGCGGAAGGATGCAGTGCGCAAGGATTCGTTCAGGGACGGGATTGTTTTTGACGATGTTTCGTTCCGTTACGACACGGCGGATTCGGATGCCGTGAAGAACGCTACCTTCAGTCTCCCTTGTGGAAAGATGGTTGCGGTTGTCGGTGGCACCGGTTCTGGCAAGTCAACGATGGCGGGGCTGCTCGCCCGTTTCTTTGATCCGCAGAAGGGTCGCATCACGATAGATGGAATAGATATCAAGGACGTCAATATTTCCGATCTGCGCATGCTTGTTGGCGCTGTCACGCAGGAGGCGATTCTCTTTAACGACACCATCGAAGAGAATATCCGTTACGGAACTCCAGCTGCGACACATGAACAGGTGGTTGCCGCCGCCAAGCTGGCGAACGCTCATGATTTCATTGTGTCCCAGCCGGAAGGATATTCCCGCATTGTCGGCGAGAAGGGCTTTGCGCTCTCGGGAGGCGAACGTCAGCGCATAGCGATTGCCCGCGCAATACTGCGCAATCCGCCGATCCTTATCCTTGACGAGGCCACGAGTGCGCTTGATACGGTCACGGAACGTCTTGTGCAGGATGCGCTTACGAATCTCATGAAGGATCGCACGGTTTTCGCGATAGCGCACCGTCTCTCCACCGTCCGACATGCAGATCTCATATTGGTGATGGAACACGGCGAGATCGTCGAACGCGGTACGCATGACGAACTGTACGCAGTCAATGGCGTTTATCGTCGTTTATGCGATATGCAGCATCAGAAGTGATGCTGCATATCGGTAACGCTGAATCAGCGGGAACGGAAGTAGGCGATGGTTTTGGCGAGACCTTCCTGAAGCGGAACTTCAGGTTCCCATCCGAGGAGTTCTTTAGCAAGCGTGATATCAGGTTTGCGGCGCTTGGGATCGTCGGAAGGAAGGGGCTTCTCAATCAGTTTTGATTTGGACTCCGGAATCTGGCGCAGTGTCTCTTCCGCGAGCTCGCGGATTGTGTATTCGCCAGGGTTGCCTGTGTTGATGGCAGGGGCACCGAGACCTTTCTCCTTGAAGAACTCGCGAATGCGTTCGACAGGAAGCTCCATGTAGCGGCGGAATGCCTCAATGAGATCGTCGCAGTACTGGAATGAGCGAGTCTGCGAGCCGTCGCCGAATATGGTGATGTCCTCATTATTCAGCGCCTGCATGATGAAGTTCGATATCACACGACCGTCCTGCGGGTGCATGGCAGGCCCGTAGGTGTTGAAGATGCGCACCATGCGGACATCGGTGTCGAATTCGCGTATGTAGTCCGCGCAGAGCGTTTCTGCACAGCGCTTGCCTTCATCGTAGCAGGAGCGGATGCCGATGGTGTTCACGTTGCCCCAGTACTTCTCCTGCTGTGGATGGACGAGGGGATCTCCGTAGATTTCGCTTGTGGAACAGTGGAGCATCTTTGCGCCGCAACGCTTTGCGAGCTCTAGCATGTTCATCGTGCCGATGACGGAGGTGCGAGTGGTGAAGATGGGACGCGCCTGATAGTGTACGGGCGACGCCGGACACGCCAGATTGTAAATCTCATCGAACTTCTCTTCTGTGGAGAAGTCTATTACATCCCCTTCGATGAAATTGAAGTACCGGTTGCCGAGAAGATCCTCGATATTGCGTCTTGATCCGGTGTAAAGGTTGTCAAGGGCGGTTACAGCAAAGCCGTCGGCAAGGAGCCGACGGCAGAGATGTGAACCCAGAAATCCGGCTCCGCCGGTGACGAGTGCACGCTTCATGATCATTACTTGGAATATACGACCTGCGGACCGTTACCCTTACGGACGCGGATGACACCGATCTGGTACCATTTCTGCTTGATGTTCTTGAACACGGTGGCCATGCGCTTGAGCGAGGCCTTTGGCATGATCAGCACATAACCGACGCCCATGTTGAACACGCGGTACATTTCATCGTGGTCGACCTTGCCCTGACGCTCGATGAACTTGAAGATTGTGGGCGGATCCCATGTAGTGCGGTCGATCTCGGCATATACGGACTTCGGAAGGACGCGCGGAATGTTGTCCGGGAAGCCGCCGCCGGTGATGTGAGCCATGCCGTTGATCTTGATCTTGTTGTCGAGAAGACGCGAAACCGGCTTGAGGAAGCTCTTGTGAACCGTGAGGAGCGCCGCTCCGATCGTCTGGTTGGTTCCGGGAAGCTTGTCGGACGGCGTCATTCCGCAGATGTCGAAGAACACGCGGCGAGCGAGGGAGAAGCCGTTCGTCTGGAGACCGTCGGCCGGAAGACCGATGATCACATCCCCTGCACGGATCGACTGGCCGGTGATGACATCCTTTTTCGAGACGGTTCCGACGATCGTACCGGTAAGGTCGTATTCGCCGGCAGGGTAGAGACCAGGGAGCTCGGCGGTTTCGCCGCCGAGAAGGGCCATATTGTTCTCCTTGCAGGCCTTGCAGAGGCCGGAGACGATCTGCTCGAACACAGGGCCGTCAAACTTGGACGTGCCCACGTAGTCCATGAAAAAGAGCGGACGCGCACCCTGAACGAGAATGTCGTTCACGCAGTGGTTTACGATATCCTGACCGACCGTATCGTGCTTTTTCATCATGCACGCGATCTTGAGCTTGGTTCCGACACCATCGGTGGAAGCGACCAAAAGGGGATCCTTCAGACCCTGCGGAAGACGGCAAAGGCCACCAAAAGAGCCGATTCCTCCTGCGACATTTACAGTTTTGGTAGCACCCACCATCTTCTTGATGGATTGAAGTGCACTCATTTTGTTGTCGATATTCACGCCAGCTGCGGCGTAGGCGGAAGGCTTTGCGCTCACGGATAATCTCCATTGGGAATGTTTAAAAAACGTGTTGCATTATATCATTTTAATCTGCAAAACGCAAATCGGCACGTTTTAGCTGTAATAACGGTGACAAGACAAAGTAAATGCGCCGGATGCCTCGGCATGATTGACTCCGTTTGCTTATGGTATAATATACGATGTTTCAGTAACAAGCAGGCTGGAGTGCCTAGTAGGAGGTTTATCACATGAAGAGAAGAGATTTCATCGCATCGATGGGCGGTGCGGCGGTTGTTGCCGCAGCAATGCGTCCGGCGGAAGCTGCGGCAAAGGTGCCTGAGTTTGCGAAAGGAGCAGTTGAACTAGGCCCGATCATCAAATCCGCTTCCATTGAGAGCAATCCCGCGATCAAGGGAAAGAATGCGGCTCTCTTCATCGATGATGCGATATGGTTCCTGCGCGATCTCGCCAGGCAGCGTCCGAAATCGCTATTCGACAGTCCGTTCCTCAAGCCAATCAGGGAAGCCCACGACAGATACGGCCTCAAGCTGCAGATCAACCTGTTCTACCGCACCGACTTTTACTACGGGATGGATGAGTTCACGCTTGCGGAAGTTCCCGACGCGTACAAAGCCGAGTGGCAGGCGAACAAGGACTGGCTCAAGCTCGGCTTCCATTCGCTTCAGGAGTTTCCCGACTATCCGTGGGTTAACATCGATTATGATGACGTGAAGAAACTGTTCCTCATGACAAAACGCGAGATCGACCGTTTTGCCGGCGAAGGGGTGTTCACCACCGCTCTCGTGCCGCACTGGTGTCCGATGAGCAAGGACGGATGCAGAGCTCTAAAGGATCTCGGCGTAAAAATAATGGAATGCTCCGTGGGCCCGCGCTACCGCTACGACGGCGACAGGAGCCGTCTCCCGTACGGACACGCCATGCGCATCGAGAACAACCGCAAGCCGGAGACCGCATTCTTCTGGCGTGATTCCCGTGACACGTCGATCCTCTCGTCGGTATGCTCGTACAACCATATAACCGCGAAGCAGGAGTCCGAGACGAAGAACTCCAACAGGTACGTGAGGGATCTTGACACGGGCATGGCGTTCAAACATCTCTTCAACGACGCTCCGGTGCTGAACCTTGTGGACGTTCCGACCCTCAAGGCCGACATCTCCAAGCTGCTCGGCAAGGAGTTTCTCGTCTTCTCTAACCACGAACAGTACTTCTTCAAGGAGTACTTCGCCTACCAGAGCGACTACGCCGAGAAGATATTGGTGATGTCAGAGATGATGGCCAAGAACGGCTACGGTTTCATCATCATTGAAGATCTGGTGGCCTGAAGCTGCGACGCCGGCTGGTTCGCCCCGGAATGCATGGATGCCGAAGCCGCATATTGGCGGATTGTGCTATAATTGACAGTATGATAAAGGTTCATCCAAAGAGGTGCAGATGGTAAGAAAAGCCATTGTTCTCGCGGCGGGTTTCGGGACCCGTTTGCGTCCGCTTACGCTGTCGAGGCCGAAGCCGCTTCTCCCTGTCATGGGAGAGCCGATGCTTGCGCGTATTCTCGACATGCTCGTATCGTGGGGTGTTGAGGATATAACGGTCAACGCCCACTATCTGGCGGATCAGATAGAGGATTTCATAAAGGAGTATCAGGGGGACGCGGCGAAGGGCGTCAGGATATCCGTTTCGCGTGAGGATGAGATCCTCGGCACAGGCGGCGTTCTGCGTCCGCTGAAGTCGTGGATAGGCGATGAACCTTTCTGGCTTGTGAACGGCGATATAGTCGTGGAGGATCTCGATCCGGAGCCGATCGAAGAGGCGTTTGAACAGAGTGGACGTTTCGCCGCCTGCTGGATGTCCGAGGATTTCGGGCCACGCACCATCGAGGCAGATCCTGAAGGACGCGTCTGCAACTGGCGTTCCGACGATGCAGGCTTTCCGGGCACCTATACATATACAGGCGTCGCGATTCTCTCGCCGGAGATAGCGGACTACCTGCCGCCCGTGAAGAAGGGTGGCTCGGGTTTCTGCTCTATCGTCGATGCCTACGAGAAGGCGATGATGACCGACGCGAAATTCGTCGTCGGCGTTCAGGAGCCGGAGGCGATGTGGTGTGATGCCGGAACGTGCGAGGTCTATCGCGAACTGAATTCCGAGCCAATGGCACCTTCGCTTTTCGGCGACTCCCGTCTTGATGCGCTCGTATCCGCCCTTGGGTGGAAGGACGATGAAACACTCGCCGAGTATCTTGGTGCACGAGGTTCCGACCGGATGTTCTACAGGCTTGTGCGCGGCTTTTCCGAGGATGCCAACAATACCACTCCGCCCGTGCTTGGAGTCGTTTACGAAGAGGCCCGCAAGGAGAATGCGAACGCTCGTTTTGCCGCCGTCACCAGATTTTTGGCGGCGAAAGGTGTGCGCGTCCCGAAGATTCTAGCCGACCTTCCCGAAAGCAATGCATATGCGACCGAGTTCATGCAGGGTGGATCGCTTGAGGATGCTGCGAACAAAAAGGGCGCAGACTTCATGAAGCTCTATCTGCCGGTCCTCGATCTGCTGAAGAAGCTTTGGACGATTCCTGCAGAAGCAGAAGACCTTCCGGAGCTTGAGCCAGGGTTCGGAACCGATCTCTTCGCATGGGAGCGGAATCTTTTCGAGAAGGAGTGTGTTGTCGGAAGGTATGGCTTCGAGGCGGTTCCTGAAGCGGCGGCCAAGGAACTGGAGTCTGTGGCAGCGAAGCTCTCCGCAGAGCCGAAGGTGCTCGTGCACCGCGATTTCCAGAGCGCGAACATCCTGTATTCCGGCGATGACATATCCAAACCGTGGCTTATCGACTATCAGGGAATGCGGACAGGCCCTGCCGCATATGATGTGGCGTCTGTCCTTTTCGATCCATATGTTCCCATGGACGGCACGGACCGCAAGCTGCTCGTTGAGCTGGCGGCGAAGCTTGCTCCGGCCGCACCTACGGAGGAGGTGATTGTCCTTGCTGCTGTTCAACGTCTCTGCCAGGCGCTTGGCGCCTACTGTCGTCTTTCGGCGACGGGACAGCCACAGTTCGAGAAGTACATCTCGCGTGCACTCTCAAACCTGCACCATGCCGCGCACGATGCCGGCCTTTCCGCGTTCGCGGAATTCACCCATGAACTTATGCATCATGAAAAGATGAGATAGGAGACCGGACCATGCAGAAGTCCTCCGTTCGGAAGTTCCTGAAGAAGATACAGAACGAATCCATGCGGCGCCCCGGCAAGGTCGAGACGGTCGCAATGGGCGTAAAGCGGGTTTTCCACGCGTACGATTTCGGTCAGGACACGCTTGTATTCGAGCGGGACGTATGGAAGAGCATGGACGAGCACGCTTCAGTGCTCGTTGTCGAAAAGAACGATCTCTGCCCCGGGACGTTCGGACATCTCATGACGGTCACCGGCGGCAACCACAGCGTCGCGGCGCTGCCGCTCCTTTCCGGCAAGTTTTGGGATCTTTGCGATCTTCCGGTGGATAAGCGCTCAGACGCGATGATGCATTCGGTTCTTGTCGGCAACGTCGTGGACGGTAAACTTGAACTTTCCCAGCGTGACGTTCCATGTTCAAAGCTTGTTGTTCTAGACGATTGGCTTATTCGCGGTCTTGGATTCGGTGTGCAGGATGTCGTGATGGCCGAACGGAACGACGAGACTCTCCAGTACTTCCGCGAGCGCGGCCTTGAGTGGCGCGTAAAGCCGCTGGCATGGTCCGAGGCTGGAATAAAGGCGGCTGTTGCGCAGAGCCGCAAACGGATATCCTCCTCGCTCGGCTACTACCATTCGGTGAAGGGTGTGCATTTTCTTTCGTGGCCGGAGTTCCACCGCATGGCCGGATTGGCGTCCACGGATTTCAAGGCGTTCAAGACCGCTCTTGCTGAGCTTGTGGATGTGTATGAAGGAAACGAGACGTCCTTTGCCCGCCAGCCGAAGTTTCATGGACATCACGAAATAGAGTTTTTCGGTCTCATGCGCGGAAGCGCGATCGAGAAGATCGTTCCGAGGCTGGAGGAGCTTTTTGCGGACATTGCGACCGAGCCTGACCGTGCGCCCGGACGAATCGCGGAGATTGATACGCAGTTCCGTGCGCTGCTGACGCGTCCGGAGTTTGCGGACGAGAATTCGCCCGCGTTCGCGGAGTCGCTGTACATGAACCTTACGGGTGAGGTGTACGCCGTGTCCGGGGAGGGTGCGGCAATCGCGTTCGACGATCGCAGGACTGCGCTTCCCGGCGCCACTTTCGTCAACGGTGCTCCGCAGT
>JAGBFY010000507.1 GCA_017936245.1 Kiritimatiellia bacterium | reverse complement strand
TCAGGGGCATCTCGATATCATCAAATACATGCATGAAGTGCAGGACGAAGATATCCGGCGCAATCTGGACAAGATCGACCATATCACCGAGCTTGCCGGGACGCTGACCTCCCAGATGCTCAGTTTTGCGAGAAAGGGCAACTATCAGAACGTGGATGTGGATATCCGTATGCTGGTGGATAAATGTGCGGAACTCTTTCTTCCGGGGACCCAGTCCGGCATCACGTTCCGCATCATTGACGACGGGAGGAAGTATATTGTCCGCGGCGATGCGATTCAGCTTCAGCAGACGCTTCTCAACCTGATGATCAACGCCAAAGACGCAATGCAGTCGAACCCCGATTCCGAGGAACAGATTCTTACGATCCGCATCGGTGAACCGCATGCGATGGGAATTGAGCTCGATCCTCCGCCGGAGGTGAAGCTGGATTCCCGCCGGAAACTGTGTGCAATCCGGGTGGAGGACACCGGTACCGGAATTGACCCTGCCGTCAAAGCCCGTGTATTCGAGCCGTTCTTTACCACGAAACCCGTAGGCAAGGGGACCGGCATGGGGCTTGCCATGGCATACGGGACGATTCTTGCCCACAACGGGTGGCTTCAATGCTGCAATCTGCCCGGACGGGGCGCCGCATTCGATATCATTTTACCGATAGAGCAACAGATTTCTGAAAACAACGGAGGAGAGAGTTTATGAAAGAGATTCCCTTGTCGCACTTTTTCCCGTGGAAAAAGATCAATGACGATTTCGTCACCAACATTCTGTGCGAGTTTGCGGACAATGGTGCGGAGAGCGTTGTCCTGACGGATGAATGGGGAAAGCGTCTGGTGAAGGAACCGGGGTTTTATACGACGCTGCTTGGCTGGCTTCGCGAAAGCGGCATGAAGATTTTCGAGTGTCACGGGCTCTGGAGCATCGCCTATGATCTGAATATTACGGACCGCCCGCGCCGCCGTGCGATGATTGAGGAGCACAAACTTTGCATGGAATATGCCGCAGATCTCGGCTGTCGCACGTATGTGATGCATATCGGGGCATTCGACTGTTATTATAAGGACACGACTCTTGAAGAAATGCGCCGTCTGGCAGTTGAGTCTCTGGAAAAACTGATTCCGGCTGCGGAAAAACTAGGGATCATCATTGCGATTGAAAACAGCTTCGAGCCGTCCAATACACCGGATGAGGTATTGTATTTCCTGAACTATTTCAATACACCGGTCCTCGGCTGCTGTTTTGATACGGGACATGCGAACATCATGGCGAAGACTCCGGGCAAAGATCCCGCAAAATACGCTTCTTACATGAATGTCTGCTGGAAAAACGGTGTGGTGGAGGAAGCGGATGCGTTCGGCAAACTTGCACCGCATATCGTGACCTGCCATCTGCACGACAATGACGGTTATGGCGACGCGCATAATCTGCCAGGTACCGGAACGATCGACTGGAAGACGCTGATCCCCGCCCTGAAGAATTGTCCACGTATTGTAAGCATGCAGAACGAAACAAGTGCCGGAGCATACCATGTCTCTATTGCGAAACTCTGCCGGACGTTCGACGAACTGATGAAACTGTAATGAAATCCGACGACAGGTGAGAGTCACCTGCACCCCGGCAACCAAGTTTGCCGTCTTTATAAAAATATTCTGGTGCAGGTGCGTTGCATCTGCCGCGATCCAACTGCGTAAGTTGGTCGTGCGTAGCACGAAATCCCTCTCGCCTGAGCGGTCCAATCCGCTCAGTGGCGAGAACTTGATTCATCAAGTTCGAGAGCTCCGGCGGAATTTCCGAT
>JAGBFY010000047.1 GCA_017936245.1 Kiritimatiellia bacterium | reverse complement strand
TACCGTTGGTTCTGGGATGGTGACGTGGTTCCAAAGAAAAGCTCAATAGATTTCTCCAATCTTGATGTGCATGAAGAATCGCGTTTCGAGTATCGCGGAATCCGCTATTTCGCACATCGCGGTCTTACGCGCTTTCAGGCCGAGCATTGGGGATTTGAGGACTGGAAGCGCGAAATCGACTGGTGCGTCAAGAATCGTCTGAACCTTTTTATGCTTCGCATCGGGCAGGACGATCTCTTTCAGAAGGCGTTTCCAGACGTTTGCCCATACCCTGATCCGTCCAAGCCTGTTCCGGAAGCGATGAGCGGATACAACAACCGTTCGCTTTTCTGGTCGCTTCAGTTCCGCGGCGAACTGCGTAAAAAGGTTATGGATTACGCTTTTGAACGTGGGCTGATGGCTCCGGAGGATTTTGGCACGATGAGCCATTGGTATTCGCGTACGCCGAAAACGTTCCTCGAAAAGATGAATCCTCCTTTTCTCCCGCAGCAGGGCGGCAGTTACGGAAATCCTACCGATCGTGTTTGGGACATCCGCGACAAGAAATGGCTCAACGCCTACTGGAAGCTTACCGAAACTTCGATTGCCAACTACGGCAGACCCGATCTGCTCCATACAATCGGCATTGCCGAGAGACACTGTTTCACGAATCGCGCCGACAACCTCAGGATGAAGTGCGATATGCTCGATCTTCTCGTGAAAAACGCCGCCGGACATTATCCGAAGTCGAAAGTGCTTTTCGTCGGGTGGGATTTCTACATGTCCTGGCAGAAGGATGAAGTGAAACAGCTCGTCAACACTCTTGATCCCAACCGTATTCTCCTTTGGGACTACGAAGCGGACGCGTACGATAGGACGAATTTCACGGAATGGGATGTAATCGGCAAGTTTCCGTACACGTTCGGCATATTCCTTTGCTACGAATCGGGACTCGATATCCGCGCCAATTATCGGCTTATCGGCGAACGGCAGAAACTCGTTGAGAACGATCCTATGTGCAAAGGCTATATTCTCTGGCCGGAATCTTCGCATACCGATCCGCTGTGCCTTAAGTATTTTACCGAGAATTCGTGGCGGGCGGACAAGTACGACGTGAATGGCCTTATATCGGAATATTGCCGCGACCGTTATGGCGATCAGGCGGCAGATTTTGAATCGCTCTGGCGTGCGGCACAGCCGGTATCTACAAATCTGGTCGGTTGGGGCGGCAATTACGGACGCTACATCTTCAGTGCGCTGTCAAATTCCAAGGTTGCGGCCGATCCCAAGACATGCGAAGGGGAATTTGTCGGATACGAAAGCGTTTCTCCTATGTTCCGTGCGCTTGCAAAGCTCGATCTTTCCAGTGAATTTGCGCGTCGCGACGCCTTCGACCTTGCGCGTACGGCAGGTGACCGTTTCGTGTTTGCGTTTGCAAAGCGTCTGTTGCGTGAAGCGCACGCGATAACGAACGGTACGGGGTGTGCGAAACTGGTGAAGAAGGATGCCGCACTTTTTAAACGCCTGGTTAAAGGCATGAGCGATATTCTTGAACTTCATACCGACTATTCTCTATGGGATTCTCTTGAAAAGCTCAATTCGGTTCGCCCTGTTGAAAATCCTGATTTCGGTAGCGTCCTTTTCGACAATGCTCTCAACCGTTATTGCGCATCGCATCAGTACGAGGCAGCAAGGTACGTATACGAGCCGATAGCCAACCGCTTTGCCGATTGGCTTTCGGCGTTTGCGGAAAAGGGCGGTGTTGCACCCTGCGAATACGATGACAGCAAGCCGGAATATGCGGCGGCGCTCAAACGTCCGCTCGAATCGATGAAGCCAACTGCAGAGCGTTCAATTGAAAACATCCGCGCCGCTTTCAATGCTTTTGCCGCCCTCGCAGAAGAGGCGATGGATGCGAAAGTACAAGCCTTTCAATCCGAAATGCCAGAGCAGACAGTCGTCATGATGTCTGGTTCTCAAACGGATTTCCCGCCGTTGGAAAAGGTTATGGGACGTGATTTCATTCCACTCTACAAGGTTTTTGAAGGTCAGAATTGGTCTGAGCTTGTCGAACGTCTTGGAGGTTTGCCGCTTTTCCGTGAAGCGGCTCTCACGTGCGTAGGACAGAACCGGTTGGGTTTAAACAAATCAACAAGGGCGAAAAAGTTTTCCTCGCATTATGCGGAGCCGGTTCCGGAAGAGAAATGGCGCAAAACGCCATACGGTTTCAAGGAACTGTTCAAGAAGACGAAAACATTTGAAGAAGTAATGGAAGGTGATTCGAACATTCCTTTCTTTGTTCATATCAGGGAGGCGCGTCCGGCACACTGTCTTGAAGCCGAGTATCCGCTTGCTGATGTTGCCGGATACAAAGCTTGGCGAAATGGGCGTAAGAATTTTGTCGGCGTTAGCACTCTCGGTGAATACGATAACGATTCGCGGATTTATTCAAGAGCGATAATACAGGATACGACGACACGGGAGCGTCTGCATAAGGCGTTCCCTCCATTGCCGCCGAATGACCGCCCGCTGGAACGGAGAAAGGCGTGGTATGAATGGGCCAAGACGAGCCTTGCGCGCGAGCAGGCGTTGCATTTCGGGGAGACGAACCTTTGGCCGTTGATGTGTGCAACTCCAGGTGTGTCACACGTTTGGTGTTCGCTCGGCGTTCCCGGATTTTCGTACGAGGCAACCATGCAATGCGCGACGCTTCTGCCGATTGTTTCGCCTTTTGCAAGAGGCGCGTCTCGCCAATTCCGGGTTCCGTTTATCTGGTACATGGCCAACTACAATAATGTGTATTCAAGGGATGGTTCATACGGTCCGGGATCGCATGACATGCGCGGTCCCAAGGCTTGGCGCAACAATCCGGAACTTGGACCCCGTCCGTTCCGCGGCGCATCACGCTCGTTCCTCGACCGCCTCGGGGCTTGGGGATGGCTTGTCGGCTCTACATTTTTTGAAAATGAAGGCTGGGGTGGATTGCACATTGATGACCGCGACGGGATATTCAAGCCTTCGTTCTATGCGTATGATTTGAACAATGTCTATATGCTTTCGAAGAAAGTGGATCGGGGAGTGGCGTACACGCCGGTAGCACTTTTGACGCCGATGCTGGATATGTTTGGATACAATGGAGCAGAGAATTGTGTGGACCAGTGGACGCAGCCAGCTTTCTTCTATACGCTTGTTCCGATTAAAAGCCCTGATCCTCTCTTTAGGGAACTCAAGCGTCGCGGAACAGAGCCGTATTTCGTGAATTCGCCGTTCGGTGCGATCTGGGATGTGCTTTGTCCCGACGCAGGCCAGAAATCCCCGAATTTTGCGGCGGCTCTTTCACCATACCGTTGCGCATTTCTCGTGGGCGGCGGATTCGAGAAGGGCACCGTCGATCAGAAAGCTCTTGCTGAATATGTCAGGAGCGGCGGCATGTTGTTTGTTTCTGCTGACCAGGTATCTGGCGGCGTCATATCTTCAGAGATGGCCGGTGTGGAGTTCGGCGTTGATATGGTCAAGGCCGATTCGAAAATCAGGTATTCTAACGGAAGTGACGCCATGACGCTGCGTGAAGATTATTCACTTATGGCGCCGAAGAGTGTTTCGGCGAAGCCTTTCCTGAAGGATGTCAACGGATCTGTGTTGGCGTTTCGCCATGAGATTGGGAAGGGCGCGGTAATCACGGTTACGGCTCCCCGTATGCTGCCTGTCGAGTGGGCGAATGCCGGCAGAACCGAATACAAAGATCGTATTGCAGGAATAATATCCGGAGCAAAAAGTTTCTCGCTCATAGAGTTTCTTTTGGAAAAGGTGCAGTGTGAGACGATGCCGGTTTCGGTTGACGGCAATATTCAGTGGGGAATCAACAAGACGAAAGACGGGTGGCTTTTGTGGCTCATGAATGCTGATGGTGTAACGAAGTTCCGCGGTGAGCGTCAGCAGATCGACATTTCCAAAACTTCATCGGTCCACGTGCAGATGAAGGATGGAAGTGCGGAAATGAATGTTTCCGACGCAAAGACGGGGATTGCAGTCAAGTCCTGCGGCGGCGCATTCAGCGTGAATGTACTGCCCGGCGAATGGCGGATTTTCAAATTGTCAAACAACAAATGAAGAAAGGAAGTTCTTCAATGAGCAGAAAACTCGATAAATTAGTTGTGGGAGCAATGGCATTGCTTTCGACAGGAGTATTTGCCGATACTCATGTGTGGAAAGCTGAAGGGCGGGTTAATGACTGGAACTGGAACGAACCAGGCAACTACGATTCGTCGCTTGGCGCGGCGGGGGTTCCCGAAGCCGGGGATATTGTGCAATTGCCGCCGTCTGCCGATATTTACGTCAAGGGAACTGATCAGGAATCCTGCAGTATAGTTTCCTCACTTGAGCAGATTGTTCCTGTTGATGCCGAAAGCCGTATAATCTTTGATCTTGGAGATGCAGATCTTACGGTCAACGGCGCCATCAGTAGTGTGTTAGATCGGTCTTCGATGAGTTCATCCAGCACGGCATACAGAAAGGGGTGTGTGGTAAAACGTGGAACCGGTACGTTAAGGTTGAATCGAGCATTTGTGCCGGGAAATGACGATAAATACGATAGCTGGGCATATTATACCGGCATTGTGTGTGAGGAAGGCGTCCTTAAGCTGCCGGAATTTGAGACAGAGACTTCCGCATATCCGCAATTCTATTTTGGGCATGTCGCTGTTTCCAACGGAGCGACGATATTTACCGCATCATGTTCTACCAAGGCGCTCCCGACTACGATTGTCCGCGGCTTGTGGGGGAGTGGCGTGGTGACCAATGACTTCATTCGTTATCGTAAGTTGTCGGTAAACGGAAATGTTGATGATGCTAGCGTCTTTGATGGCAAGTTGCAGGGCTCGATTCGGTTTTCTTCGTATGGAAGGGTGATGATGCGTGGTACTGAGAATACGCACAATCACGAGTTTGAGGTATATGCGACTGGCGACAGGACGTCACCATGGCGTTCTTCCGATGGAACAGCTACCATCGGCGTAATGAAACTTGGTAAGATCGGCGAACCGTCGACGCTTGGTCCAGAAGCCCATATCAGATATGGCGGTTATGGCGGCAACTATCTGTATTTGGGAACTGGAGAGACTACCGACAAGAAATTTCAGTTCTATTCGCCTACTGACGGAACTGCCGGGTTTGATGCCGGTGTGACGGGCGGAATTACCTTTACGGGAGATTTTACTTTCCCAGATGTTCCGGGTGTTGCAGTGTTGCGTCTTATGGGCGGCAATGCACAGCCTTGCGTGATTGCAGGACCTGTCTCTGCTTCCTCCAACTGCGTAATGTTCGTAAAGCAGGGTTCGGGGACATGGAGGTTCGCCGATGATGACTGTAACAGTGAAAGCCGTACTTTCTTCTCGTCAATGGCTCTTCAGGAAGGAACTCTGCAGTTCGATTCGATGGAAGAGCGCGGCTGGCGCTGTTCCTTGGGCTTGGCGACGAATACGACGGAAGTGTATTACGGCAGTCGCAATGATGCGGCACATTCTTCAGAATTCGCCTACTACATGGGAACAAATATAGAGGCTGGGGTTACATTTGAATTTGTAGGCACGAATGGTGCATATGCAACTCGCAGACAGCTTGGGCTTTGCGGAAAGCTTACAATGAAGAATCATACGTCCCATCCGTGGCGTTTCTCAGGAGTGCAGCCAGCCACTTCCGGCGCGAAGACCCTTGTGCTTGATTCGTCCGAGAATGTGGCGAATGAACTGGCCGGCGTGAAGGATACCTTGGAAAACCCGATAACCATCGAAAAGACCGGTGCGGGAACATGGACGCTCAATGGTTCCAACACCATCCATGGCATGGTGTCGGTCAAGAACGGTACGTTGAAGGTACGCAACACATCTGGCCGCTTCAGATACTATCGGCTTACCATCCGGGATTCGCACAATCCTGGTGAGAGCGGAAAGATCAACATCGGTGAAATTGCACTTTATGATGCTGAAGGGAAACAGGTAAACAAAGGCTTGAGCAGAAACGATAATTACCATGCCATATCGGCTGGACAGTGTGCATTTATGCGCTTTGGCTTCCATTGGCCTAATAGTTTCCAGTCTTTGTGCGACGGTAAATCCAATCAGACGTATCTTTGGTTTGCAGATGGAGGAAAGAAAGATAGCGAAGGGGGGACGCTTTTGAAATATGACCGGAATAACACACTTACCCATGCGCCTTTCCTGATGATGCTCGCCGATGATGCCGCAGAAGTGAAGTCTTATGATGTGCTTTTATTCAGTGATGTGGTGGGAAGCAAGGGCGCGTGTCCTGGAGATTGGATCTTAGAGGGCAGTCCTGACATGCTGCACTGGACTAAGCTCCATGAGATTACCAATGAAACATTCCCGAACGACATAACAGGCACAGATATGTGGGTGGGTGCGAAAGTGCAGGCCGAGCGTGACAAGTCTCTTCCTGTAACTCATGAAGGTGGATTTCCTGTGAATATTTCGTCGGCCACCATCCCTTGCACCGTGCTTGACAATGCCACTGTTTCTGTGGCGAAGGGGGCAACTCTTGAGACATCGGACAGCATAGCAATTTCTAGGTTGCGTCTTGATGGATCTAGTGCTGGTAATGGAGCGATTTCAGGATTCTCCTTCGCGGAAGACGGTGATCTTGAAGTTGTGAACCTCAATGCCGACGACCGTGTTGAAATTGATGTGGATATTTCAAATGTTGAAGGAAAATCCAATCTCTCCAAATGGGGGCTTACGGCGACTGCTGCCGATGGTTCACGTCTTCTTCGCAAGGCGATTATGTCTGCAACAGGCAAGCTCTCCATTTGCGCCAACGGCTTGGTGGTGATAGTGAAGTAAAGAGCAAGGAAATTTTCTTAGAGCGACTCCTTTGCCAACAGATACGGTTATGTAAAGGAGTCATATTGATATGAAAAAGATTCTTATATTCACTTTGCTGTTTGTTTCATGTGCGGCATTTGCTGCCGAACCTCTGAATGTGCTTGTGCCGGTCAACTGGGCTGATGAGCCGAAAGAAGTCATGGTCAAGGAGCTTCGCAATATGCACGACCGTTACGGCCTGAGGAAGTTCGTGCTTATCGGACCTTGGTGCAAGCAGTATTACAAGGGTACGGACATTTCCGACTGGGAAAAGCTCGGAGACTCTATCGCCTATGCGAAGCGCGAGCTTTCTGATCTGGATGTCGAGATCGGATGGTGGGTAGTACCGACAATAAGCGGTGGCAAGTATCGTCCTTTTCAGTGTCTTATGGATTGTGACGGGAACAAGACTTATGCATCGTGTCCGCTTGATGAAGGATATGTGAATGACTTCAAGGCGAAGATTGTGGCATGTGCAAGCAGGGCGCGCCCTTCAATAATCTTTTTCGAGGATGATTTCACCTTGTCTAATCATGGCGGCATGAACGCAATGAAGGGCTGCTTCTGTCCTCTGCATCTCGCCGAGTACGCAAAACGCACAGGCAGGGAATGGACGGCCAAGGAAATAGCCGAGATGTTCAGAAAGCCTACTGCGGAGAATGCGCCGCTGCGCAGTACGTTTGCAATGCTCTCCCGCGATTCGCTCGAGGGGTTTGCAAAGGAGTTGCGCTCCGCGATAGACAGCGTTGATCCTTCGATAAGGGTGTGTCTGTGCCAATCAGGATTTGTTGATATCGATGGTGATTCCACTGAAACTGTCGCTCGTGCATTTGCGGGGAATACGCGGCCGATGGTGCGTATTTTCGGTGCGGCGTACTACAACGAGAATGCGCCGACGACGTTGCCGGGTGAACTTGCGCATGCGTTCTGGAGCGCACAGCATCTTGGCAAGGATATTGAGCTCATCCATGAGACTGACCCGTACCCGCATACGCGTTTTTACAATTCGTCTCTCTATCTCATATCAGAGCTGTCCGGTGCGATAATGGCGGGAGCTGCGGGGTCGTACTATTACTGCACACAGTATTCCGATGATCCTATGGGAGACGACGGCTATGCTCGGAGATTGGTCGATTTCCGCAGAAAGCTTGAGGTCGTCCGTGATTTGCGGGCGACGATGCGTCCGTGCGGCGTGAGAGCTGTGTACACTCCAAAGGAGGTGTACATGGTTCGTGAAACGACGAAAAGCGCATCTTCAGGCATGCTTCCGGTTCATGCGTACTTCTTGGGAAAGATGGGGCTCCCTATGACAACGCTTGAAGATGCTCCGGTTGCAATGCTGCTCGGTCCTACGGCAAACCATCTTTCCGATTTTGAAATCAGAAAATTGCTCTCTGGTGGGGTTTTGATTGACGCAGAAGCCGCACTCATACTTTCAGGACGAGGCTTTTCTGCGCTAATGGGTTGCAAAGCGGTTGAAGAGCCGGAGAAAATGCTTTACAGATATGAGTCGATCGAAACTGAGGCTGGATGCAAGTCTCGAGGGAAGAAGGTGTACAATCGCAAGATAGAGATGCTCACATATATAGGCTGGACACCTCCAAAGAGCGCAATGGCCAAATTGACGCCGGTGAAGGACGCTGAGGTGTGGTCTGGATTGTATGATATAGAAAATAAATATGTTGCTCCTGCGACCGTTTATTATCGAAATTCACTTGGCGGAAGGGTGGCGCTACTCAGCCGTTCCTTGGATTCTCGCTCGCATCCGTCGATATATTCGCCACGGAAGCAGGAGATGTTCCACAATCTCTTTGCAAAGCTTGCTGGAGATTCGGCTATCGATGTAACGGCTCCGAAAACACCATCTACGTGGTTGATCTCCGCCAAGAACGACAAGG
>JAGBFY010000506.1 GCA_017936245.1 Kiritimatiellia bacterium | reverse complement strand
TCACCAATATACTGGCTCCGGGGCATATATTCAGCCGACCCTCTCCGCGCTTCCGGATGGATGCGGCGCTGTAGAGATACTGTCTGGAGGCGCTGTTTGTAAGTGCGTAGACACCAGCCGTATCAAACACGACATGATTGGCGTTAACGGAGTTGTTGGTAAATCTGACTGTGAAACATGAAGCGCCGTCATTGAAAAGGGCATCGGAGTAGTTGCCCCAGGCAACCTCCTCACCGACAGAATTCGTCCAGTTCTTCTCGACAAGGTCCCAGATGTCAGAGTATCTTCCGGTCCATGTGAGGGTTTCCGCAAAACCGGTCAACACCGAAACCGAAACGGCGCCGCAAACCACAGCCGCTTTGAATCCATTCATTGTTGCACACCTTTCTTTTTGAACCTATACCCATTCCATTCACTTGGCATCCTGCCCGTCGCCTGCCTGAAGCAGGTGGCAAAATGCTGTGAAGATGAAAACCCAAGAGAATCCGCTATGGCAGAGACGGACCTGTCCCCCTGTTCGATCAGCTCCTTCGCGCGACGGATGCGCTGCGCCATAAGGAATGTGTGCGGAGGAAGTCCGGTGAACTTCTTGAAACGTGTAAGAAGATTGGAACGCGAAATGCCGGCCTTCTCAGCGAGCGCGGAAACGGGATAATCCGCCTCCGGATGCTCGATCATCGCCTCCATGATCTCCTTCACCTGCGCGTTTGTCGCCATTTTCGGAGGAAGCTTCGAACATTCCACGATCCTTATGAGAAGTTCCGTAACCGCGCTTCTCATCAACAGCGAGCGTTCCGGAGATTTCTGCGGCACGGTATCGTATATGCGGAATATGCGCCGGAAGAACGGTTCAAGACGCTCCCCGTCGAAAATCGCGCCGGAGAGGGACGTCAATCCGTTCACAAGCCACTTCGCCTCCTTCTGCGAAAGCGACAGCAGCGGGAAATTCCCTTTGGGTATCCTGAACAGCATCCAGTACTTGCTCAGCCGCTTCGGATATGACCGGAAGCGATGCGGATCGTCAGGCCCCGCCACCGCAACATTGCCCGGCATGAGTTTACGCACCTCTCCGCGGAACTCGAAATCCAACCCGCCGCGCAGACAAAGGGATATCTCCATGCACTCCGGATGGCAATGGATTTCAGGTCCCTTCCAGACCTTGCGGTAGTTGTCGAATCCTATTACAGGGATGCAGGCAATACCGTCGTTTTCAAGGGATATGACCTTCCGCTCCGAAGTATCGGAGTAGGCGAACGTAAGTTTGAGCGGAGGTCTTTTCATGCTTTTTTCATCCGTCGCGACCGAGCGCCTGATCGCATTTCGCGATACCAAGCGCGGCGAATCGCTTGAGGTAAGCCTTTTCCTGTGCCGATGAAAGCTTTTCGAACGGTGCACGGTACGGACCGCAATCTATCCCGATGTATTTCATCATCGCCTTGCGGTAGCTCCAGTTGTCGGATTCAATCATCAGCCGGACAACCCGGTTCACCTCGTCCTGCCACTTCGCCGCAGCCTTGAAATCGTTCTTCGCGGCTAGGCGGCATATTTCGGCAAAATGCTTCGGAATGATATTATACGTGGTTCCGATCCCGCCGGAGAACACGCCATCAAGGGCAAGCGCGCAAAGAAGCTGTTCGTCGCATCCGGCAAACCATATGGTATCCTTACGCTTATCGAGATCGCGCTTCAGCGTCTGCGCCGCATAATAGTCGCGCCCGGTGTACTTCATGCCCTTCAC
The DNA here is from genome assembly GCA_017936245.1 of Kiritimatiellia bacterium. GTDB lineage: Bacteria > Verrucomicrobiota > Kiritimatiellia > RFP12 > UBA1067 > UBA1731. The sequence continues at coordinate 6,695 of JAGBFY010000506.1, read as the reverse complement.
ATTCTTGAGGTCGAAGAAACGGATGTCGCGTTCGGGCACCAGATCGGAGCCTATGGAGTATGCCATGAACGGCAAGTCCGTCGCCTCAGACACCTTCTTGTAGTGGTAATAGGTGCGGTTAAAATTGCCGCAGAACACCGGCGGGGCAACGGAGGATATCCAGTCCATGCCCGCATCGGCCGCCTTTTTCGCGAGCGCCACGGAGACATCAGTGGATGTATCGCCCACGTGAGCTATGAGCTTGCAGCGTCCACGCGCCGCCTTTGCCGCCTCTTTCCACACCTCCACGCGCTCTCCCGGCGACAAAAGAAACCATCCGCCCGTCGAACCCGTGAGATAAAATCCCTTCAGACCGTTCTTCAAACCATATTCAATCATCTGCGCAATTGCTTCTGGGTTTACCCGTCCTTTGCTATCCAAGGGAGTGAACATCGCGGCATATGCGCCATACATATTCGACTTTTTCATTTATGTTTACCTTTTAAACTCGCAATCGGTGCGACGATGAGGCACGTCACCATGCCGAGAAAACCAAAAAGGAGCATATGCGGCTTGCCCGCCCACGGAACTGCATCAAGACCAAAGCACACCAGATAGTTGGCAATCAGCCCGCAAGTGGCGCCAAATCCATTTATGCGCTTCATGAAGATGCCCATGAAGAACAGGCAGCCGAGTCCGCCCGTGAGAATTCCAAGAAAACGCTGGAACTGATCATAGATGTTCCCGACATCCGCATTGGCAAGAACAAGCGCGAAAACGCCGCCAAGAATCCCAACGACGAATGTAACGATTTTTGCGCAGCGGAGCTTCAACCGGTCACACGTCTCAGCATCGACATTACGGCGGCGAAGGACGAGCCTCTCCCAGAAATCTACCGTGACCGCGCTCGCCGCCGAGTTGAGGTTGGATGAGATTGTACTCATCGTGGCGGCGGCGATAGCCGCAAATACGAGCCCTGAAACGCCGACCGGCAATCCGTTCGCGATGAACACGGGAAGCACGGCATCAGGCTTGGTACCTTCGGCCAGTGCGCCGGGATGCGACCGGTAGAACGTCCAAAGCGCTACACCGATCAGGAAGAACACGATGCAGTTGATGAAAGAAAGGACGCCGTTGAACAGAATCGACCGCCCCGCCCCCTTGATGTCGGGCGTTGTCATGTACCGCTGCACCACACACTGATCGGACGTGTAGGATGCAAGATTCGCCACGATACCGGCGACAAGCATCACCCAAAAGCACGGTTTGCTCCAGTCGAACGCGAAATCGAACACGCGGAACTTGTCCGCATCCATACCCATCTTCACAAAGCCCGCGATGCCGCCATCCGTTCCGAATACGAGAAGCGCGAATATGAGGATGGTTGAACCGATGAGGATGAGCGACTGCACAAAGTCGCTCCAGATCACAGCCTCGACGCCTCCGACGACGCAGTAGAGAACTGTGATTACGGTCACGGCGATTATGGCGACATTGATGTCGATCCCCGTCACGGCAGACACCGCAAGAGACGGAAGATACGCCACGATTCCCGTTCTTGCGATCATGAAAAGCGAAAACGCAGCGGATGCGAACAGTCTGCAAGGCAGGTTAAAACGCTGTTCAAGATATTCGTACGCGCTCGTAAGGTTGAGTTTTCTGAAATACGGCAGATACCACTTCACAACTACCGGCGCAAGCAGGATGATTCCGAACGATATCACGAAGTAGCGCATATCCCCGGAAAAGCTCATCGCCGGCACGGAGATGAACGTAATGGACGAGAACATAGTTGCATATATCGACAGCGATACCGCCCACCAAGGCAATTTACCGCCCGCGCGGAAGTATACGTCGCTCGAATTGTTGCGACGCATAAACCAGAATCCCATACCTGCCATGATCAACAGATACACGACAATGACTACAAGATTGAGCGGATGAATTTTCATGCCCAAAATTATAGCACCTTAAAAACGTACGATGTTCAAAAAAGCATTTTTGAGTTTTTCTGTCGCCGTTGAGGCAAGGGCAGATATCTCTAGCTGACAGTTGGGGACAGACCCCAAAAACGAGCTTGCTTAATGCATGCTCTCTGCCGATTTCGCTTCATCCCAGAGGGCGTCCATTTCGGCAAGCGTCATGTCCTTGAGGTTGCGCCCCTGCTCCTTTGCCCCCGCCTCGACTGCGCGGAAGCGGCGAGAGAATTTCTTGGTGGTGTTCTCCAGCGCGGACTCTGCATCGGCTTTGAGATGGCGGGCAAGATTCGTCACCGCAAAAATAAGATCTCCGAGTTCTTCCTTCACGTGCGGATCAAGAGAAGTATCGGACGATTCCGAAACCGCCTCTTCCAATTCGCGGATTTCCTCCTTAATCTTCTCGAGCGGACCTTTCGCATCCTTCCAGTCAAAACCCACACGAGAAGCCTTTTCCTGAGTGCGCTGAGCCTTGAGTAGCGCAGGAAGCGAGGCAGGAACCCCGTCAAGCGCGGAATGGCGCAACTCCTTCTTATGCTCCTGCTGCTTGATCTGCTCCCAGTTCCTCAGAACCGCCGCAGGATCATTGGCGACCACGTCTCCAAACACGTGGGGATGGCGGCGGACAAGCTTGTCGGATATCGCATTTGCGACATCATCGAACGAGAAGTCTCCCTTCTCTTCCGCCATCACGCACTGGAACATCACCTGAAGAAGAACATCGCCGAGCTCCTCGATGTGATTGTCCTTATCCTCAGGACGGTCCATCGCCGAAAGGAGCTCATACGTCTCCTCCAGCACGCAGGGCTTGAGCGTCTCAAGCGTCTGCACCCGATCCCAAGGACAACCCGTCTCCGGATTCCGGAGACGGGTCATGATATCGTGCAGTCTTTCTATGCCGGTCATCAGGAGACCTTCAGCATCTTGAGCACGATATCGGCGGCGTTCTTATCGACGGTATCGACAACATCATCCGCACCGCCGAAGTCCTGCCATTCGACACGCTTGTTGGAAACACCAAGAGCGCTCATGCCAGCGACCAAAGCGGCCCTCACACCGAAACCGGAACCGGTGACGGCAGTGGTAAGCATCTCGTGGAGACCATTATTGCGGCAGGCGCGCTTCCACGCATCCCACTTGCAGCTTCCGTAGGTGGAAGAGGTCTCGGCATGAACCACGACCTGCGGATCGGCGATCACCTCGGCAAGAGCTGCTGCGTCACCGCGCGTTGCGACGACGACCTTCACACCCTTGTCCTGAAGAGCCTTGATGAAGTTCTTGAATGCGGGAGTGACTGCGGCGGCGGCCTTGGCCGCGACAGCAGCGTTGAACGCAGTGTTCAGCTCGCGCGCGACAGCGGCGGGTTCTGCTTCGCAATCGACCTTTCCGAAAAGCTCGGCAAGCGCACCCTGATAATTTCCGCCGGCGAGGTGAAGAGCCTCAAGCCTTGCGTCAAGCGTGACTCCGTATCCCTTAAGAATGGCAGATGCAGTCTCGAAAAGGATCTCTGCTCCGTTGAGAACGGCGAAATCGAATTCGATTACAACACCCTTGGACATTTTTGCCATTTTGAAAACTCCTTATTTCTTGACGACGCGGGTCTTGCGGACGCGTGGCTGACCGATCTCGCGGAGCATCTTGCGGAAGCGGCTGTTGCGGACGTTGAACGGCTTGCCGCCCTTGACGCGCTCGAACTCGCATGCGCGGATCGTGTTGGAGTCGTCCTCATCCTTGCCGACAACGCCGCCGACACCAGCGAGAGCCGAATCAACGGCAAGCGCGCAGCACTTTTGGATGAGATCGAGATCCTTCTTGCAAGGAGCGGCCGAGCGGGCGAAATATCCGCTCTTGAACACCTGGGTCTTCTCCGCACCGAGAAGCTCGCCGAAGCGCTTGGCGAAGTACTGACCGACATTGACCTTGTCGAGTCTGGGATGACCGAACGCGTCCACAGGAACCTCCTCGCCGCGCTTGCGCATCTCAGCGATGATTTCCTTCACGCAAGCACCTTCAGACACGAAGATGTTCACGCGGCCGAGCTTGTCCATCACAGCCTTGAGACGGCGGGCCTCAGCTGCAAAATCAATCTTGGACTCAGGAACGTACACGGCGTTGAGGTCAAGATTCTCCTTGGACCATCCGAACGAAGGAACGAGATTCGCCTTGACGGAGCGGAGCATCTTGCGGTAGTAGATGCCGGTGAATGCCGTGAGCCATCCGCAGTTGCGACCCATAACCTCGTGGATTATGAGCGAACGGGGGGAGGCGCTGCCTTCCTTGACAACGTTCCAGAAATACTTTGCGCCTTCTTCCGCCGCCGTGTAGGCGCCGAGAGACTGCTTGATCGGATAGACGTCGTTGTCGACGGTCTTCGGAAGACCGACCACGATGAGCTCGTAGTTGTTCTTAGCGAGATAGGCCGCGAGGTCGGCGGCGGTCGTATTCGTGTCGTCTCCACCGATCGTGTGGAGCACGTCCACGCCGTCCTTCACGAGCTGGTCGGCGGCGACCTTGAGAGGATCTTCGCCTTCCTTCACGAGACCGCGCTTGACGCAGTCCTTAACGTTCGTGAGCTTCACGCGGCTGTTGCCGATCGGGCTGCCGCCATGCTTCGTAAGCTTGAGAGCGTTCTTGCGGACATCGTCCGTTACCTTGATGGACTCGCCCTTGAGAAGCCCCATGTAACCATCGAGATAGCCGATCAGCTCAACATCCGGAGCCTTCTTCGTATATTCGTCGATCAGGAATCCGATCGAGCTGGAGAGACACGGCGCAAGACCGCCAGCCGTGAGAAATGCAACCTTTTTGACCTTCTTAGCCATAATTATAGTCCTTTCAATACATTTACTGTTTCAATCGCGGCCTGCATGGCCGAAAAACCTTTATTTCCCTGCTTGGTGCCGCACCTTTCCACGGCCTGCTCGAGATTTTCCGCATTTACGATGCCATCCGTAACCGGAACACCCGTTTCAAGGGCAATCTCCGTAAACGCACGCGCAGTGGTCTCATTGATAAGACCCGCATGGGCGGTAGCGCCCTGCACAACCGCACCCATGGCGACAACGGCATCATACTTCTTCGATTTTGCGAGAGATTTCACCACAACCGGCAATTCATACGCGCCCGGGACACGCACAAGCACAAGATTCTTCTCGTCGCCGCCAAGGCGAACAAAAGCATCCACTGCGCCTTTCACCAGCTGCTCGACGAGAAAAGAATTGAAGCGGCTTGCGACCAAAGCGATCTTCATGCCCTTCGCTTCCAAATTTCCGTTCACTTCTTTCATTTTTTAACCTTCTCCAATAAGAAAATGTCCGTTATTTTACCATAACGCCATTGTATTGTCAAAAAACAAGCAGAACAAAAAAAAACAGTGCGACTCGCAGTAACAGAACCGTTTCAGGACCGCAGAACAAACGACTTCGTGACACTCTGCGAAGCGCCGCCATAGAAATCAATGGAAACGCCTGAGTCTGAAACATTCAACCTGTAGTGTCCCGCCGCCGTGTACTTCTCGTATCTGACAAGCCCCTGCGCATATTCGGCCACCAGTTCGAGGGACTGCTTTCGTGTGCGCGTGGTGTAATGCCCGTCATGCTCCACCGGCGCATCTGTTACGTGCTTCTCCACCCATATCTTCCCCCATGATGCCGGATCAGCTGTAATCAACTTGGGCTGTGCAAGAGATGGATTCGTGAACACGCTGTTTGCCGAGAACTGCGTGAGAAGACCCTCAGGGCCGCGCCATTCATTCAGTTCGGCATAATGGGTGTGTCCGCACAATACTATCGCCCGCCTTCTCATCAGCAGAGCCCAAAGCTTTCGCCTAAGATGAGTATCTTCTGGCTTTCCGAAAAGGAACCAAAAGAAGCCCCAGTTATCAGTAGGCGTCACCGGACTATGACACACAAAGAACACGTATCGCGCATCGTCCGACTTCTCAAGCGCCGAGAAGATTACGTTCACATCCGGCTTCATGAAATCGGCAACTATCCACAGATCAGGTCCCTGACGGAAACAGAACGTGGTGGATGTGAACCGTCTGCCGAGCTCCCGGGAATGGAACGGGACAAAGAACCTGTCATAAGCCTCTCTCGCCCCGTTGCGGATATCATGATTGCCCGCGACAGTAACGAACGGCAGGTTCCCGAATCCCTTGCGACAGGCGGCCACGGCATCCTTGAACATAAGGGTGGCTGTCGCCGAATCAGGACAGTCGCCCTGCACCAGATCTCCGACCTGCAATATGAATGCATCTGTCGGCTTTGCGCACTTGGCTGCAGCAGATATGAGGGACGGCATTCTTTCGCGCCACATATCGGCATTGCGGGCGAACTCCCGCTTCCGTCCATTGGCATCCCGCTCATCGCGAGGTTTCCAGCCAACATGATAACGCCCCCATTGAGTTTCATCAAAATGGGTGTCGCCCAGGATCGGCACCGTATAGCTGCATCCGCCTTTCGGCAGAGAGCATCCCGCCAGCGTAAAAGCACCGGATGCCGCGATGAAATCGCGTCTAGACAGAGTCTGCATAGTCGTCATGAAAACTACCTTACCTTCCGGAACTCAAGATTGCCGAAATTGTAGTTGCCGTTCAGCACAAGCCTCAACACATGGCGTCCAGCCGGAAGCTTGAGCACAGCCCTGCCGGTGCTGCGGGCGGACCAACCGTACTTGATATCCTGCCCTTTAAGTTCTGCATTGCCGACACGCTTCAGATCCAGCAGGAACAGCATAGAC
>JAGBFY010000505.1 GCA_017936245.1 Kiritimatiellia bacterium | reverse complement strand
GTGAAAAGCATCCCATGGGCACCCGCCTTACCGACGTTCAGAAGTGCATTCGCACCGGTGACATCGACGCTGTGGGCGACAGCGCTCACCTTACGTTTTTCGAGATGCTCGGCAACTGGTCGCTCAACGACTATTTCAAGAAAGAGGCCATCAGCTGGAGCTATGAGTTCCTTACCACCAAGCTTGGTTTTTCGCCTGATCAGCTCTCTGTGACCGTGTTCAAGGGCGAAGGCGTTGAAGGCGAGAGCGGTTACATTCCCGCCGATGAGGAGGCTGTTGAAATCTGGAAGTCGCTCGGCATCCCGGATGAACGCATCTACCGTCTGCCGCGCGAGGACAACTGGTGGGGTCCTGCCGGTACGACCGGACCGTGCGGTCCCGATACCGAGATGTTCATCGATACAGGCAAGGAAAAGTGCGGTCCCGACTGCCGCCCTGGTTGCCACTGCGGAAAGTACATCGAGATCTGGAACGATGTTTTCATGCAGTACAACAAGAACGCCGAAGGGGCGTTCGAGCCTCTTGGCCGCCACAATGTCGATACCGGCATGGGCGTCGAGCGTACGATTTGCATGATGTCCGGAGCGGCAACGGTCTATGACACCGAGATCTTCGCTCCGATCATGGCTAAGATCGATGAGCTTTCCGCAAAGGACGGGGACTCTGGCTCCCCCGAACCCCACCCAACGACGGATCCAGATTTGATTCTCCGCGCACGCCGCATTGTCGCCGACCACATGCGTACGGCAACGTTCATCCTCTGCGATCCAAAGGGTGGCGTCAAGCCCGGCAACATCGGCGCGAACTACGTTCTCCGCCGTCTCATCCGCCGTGCTGTCCGTTACAGCCGCTTCCTCGGAATCGCGCCGGGCTTCACCGTGAAGCTTGCCGAAGTGATCCGCGAGAAATACAAGCACGTGTATCCGGAACTCGCCGAGAATCTTGCGACGTGCAAGGCCGATCTCGAGGCGGAGGAGAACCGCTTCAACCAGACGCTCGACAAGGGCGCGGCCATGTTCGCAAAGGTCGCCGAGCAGCTCAAGGCGTACAACCAGACGCAGATTTCCGGCAAGACGGCGTTCAAGCTTTACGATACGTTCGGATATCCGCTCGAAATGACGCTTGAGCTCGCCAAGGAGCAGGGGCTGGAAGTCGATGTCGCCGGATTCGAGGAGGCAAACCGCAAGCATCAGGAGCTTTCCCGCACGACATCCGCAGGTTCGTTCAAGGCCGGACTTCAGGACAACTCCGAGGTTGTCACGCGCATGCACACGGCAACGCACCTCCTGCACGCCGCGCTTCACAAGGTGCTTGGCCCCACGGCGAACCAGAAGGGATCCAACATCACTGCGGAGCGTCTGCGCTTCGACTTTACATGGCCTGATAAGATGACTGAAGCCCAGATCGCCGAAGTCGAAAAGCTCGTGAACGGGTGGATCGAGCAGGGCATTGACGTTACCAAAAAGCTCACCACCGTCGAGGAGGCAAAGGCAGAAGGCGCTGTCGCGCTCTTCGGCGCCAAGTATGGCGAACAGGTTTCGCTCTACTCCATAGGTGATGTCTCGAAGGAGATCTGCTGCGGACCTCACGTTGAGAACACGAAGGAGCTTGGCAGTTTCAAGATCCAGAAGGAGCAGTCTTCCTCCGCAGGTGTGCGCCGCATCAAGGCCGTCATAGGCAATATGTAAGGTGGATGCTGCGGTAAAAAGACTGTTGAGGCGGTACGCCGCCCGCTACGAAACGACGGATTTCCTGAACGGAGATCCGTCGTGGTTCATGCACCAGGTGCATGGGGCGGCAAACCGCGAGGCGATGGCCTTCCTTGCATCCTGCCTGAGTTTCGGTAGCAGAAAACAGTTTCTGCCGAAGATACGGTGTCTGCTCGACAGCGCAAAAGGTGAAGTCGACGGATGGGTGCGCAACGGACTCTTCGAGCGTGATTTCCGTTGCGGATGCAAGGATTGCTTCTATCGCTTTTTCACCCATGGCCACATGCATGGATTTCTCAAGGCCTACCGTGCGCTGCTTGACGGGTACGGTACGCTTGGCGAGTATGTGAAACATGAGTCCGCAGGTGACGGATACACGGCGGTCGATGCAATATGCCGGTATTTTGCGTCGGCGGGGACGGAGTCTGTCGTTCCCAAAAACGCGCAGTCCGCCTGCAAGCGCGTATGTATGTTTCTGCGGTGGATGGTGCGTGACAACTCTCCGGTTGATATCGGGCTTTGGTCGGATTTCATCGACAGACGGACGCTCGTAATGCCGCTTGACACCCATGTGGTTCAGCAGTCTCTGAGATTGGGACTGCTTGAAAGCGCCGCCGCGTCGATGAACGCCGCCCGCCGTCTTACGGCAACTCTTGCCGAGGTCTTTCCGGATGATCCGCTCAAAGGTGACTTTGCCCTCTTTGGCTATGGAGTGAATGCATCAGCGTTCACGCAAACAATCAAGCACTAAATCGCATAAAAAATGCGCTTGACCTTAAAGAGGGGAATTGGTATCTTATCTGACCGTCAGACCTCAATAAAGAAAAGGAGGACACCATGAAAAAATACGTATGCAAGATTTGCGGGTACGTTTACGATCCCGCAGAGAACAACGACGTTCCTTTCGAGGAACTGCCGGATGATTGGACCTGCCCGCTTTGCGGCGTCGGCAAGGATCAGTTTGAAGAGGCTTAATAAAAACCAGAAGGAGGATTAAGATGGAACTTAAAGGATCAAAGACCGAGAAGAATCTCGCCTACGCTTTCGCGGGTGAATCTCAGGCCCGCAACAAGTACGACTATTTTGCGTCCGTCGCAAAGAAGGAAGGCTACGAGCAGATCGCGGCTTTCTTCCAGGAGACGGCCCTGAACGAAAAGGAGCATGCGAAGCTTTGGTTCAAGCACCTCGGCGGCATCGGCGACACCCTCAAGAATCTCGCGGCAGCGGCTGCTGGCGAACACGAGGAGTGGACCGAAATGTACCGCAAGTTTGCGGACGAGGCCCGCGAAGAGGGGTTCGAGGCCATCGCAAAGCAGTTTGAAGGCGTTCTCGGCGTCGAGAAACACCATGAAGAGCGCTACCTCAAGCTCCTCTCCAACATCGAGAAGGGCGAGGTTTGGGAACGTGTAGGACCTACGCGCTGGCAGTGCCGCAACTGCGGAGCAATCGTCGAGGGCGAAAAGGCCCCCGAAGTGTGCCCGGTGTGCTTCCACAAGAAGGCATACTTCCAGCTCGAAGCCGCCAACTACTGATTGAGCGGTGAACTTCTCAGTCCCAAAGGTTTTGGCTTGGGAAGTGACGCGGCGG
>JAGBFY010000504.1 GCA_017936245.1 Kiritimatiellia bacterium | reverse complement strand
GTGGTCTTTCCGCAGTTGGGGTTTCCTATGAGACCGATCGTCTTCATTTCACATCCCCCTTCTCAAGAACCTTGACCTTGATTACGCCGACCTCGTCCTTGCGAAGCGAAAGATGGAAACCGCGCACCGCCAGCTCGAACGGATCGCCGAGCGGAGCGACGTTCAGTATCTTCACCTGCGTGCCGCGCGTCATCCCAAGCGCAAGCAGCTTGGCGCGGTAGGCCGCATTTCCAAGCCGGTAGCCGGTGATTTCGGCCATCTGACCTTTCTTCAACTGGTCGAGTGTCATTGTCTGAATCCTTCCAAGCTCAAAAGTTATATGCGGCAAAGTTTACCAAAACTAACTCGCTATGTCAAACGCGCCCCACGAAAACGTATTGATGCAAAAAAGGTGGCGTTTCCGCCACCCAATCCATTACAGGCCGAGCACGTCGCGCATATTGTAGATTCCGGGCTTCTTGTCAGCTGCCCAGAGCGCGGCCCGGAGCGCACCGGCGGCGAACGCCTCGCGCGTCTGCGCCTTGTGCGTAATCTCGATGCGTTCAACGTCTCCTGCGAACATCACGGTATGGTCGCCGATCACGCTGCCGCCGCGGATTGCATGAACGGCAATCTCTCCCTGGGGACGTTCCCCAACCATCCCTTCGCGTCCGAATATGGACACATCGTCGAAATTCTGGTCGCGACCTTCTGCTGCGGCCTTCGCGAGCATTAGCGCCGTTCCGGATGGAGAGTCCTTCTTGTGACGATGGTGCGTTTCAACCACTTCGCAGTCGTATTCAACGCCCAGCACCTCTGCGGCCTTCTTCACGAGTCCAAGAAGGAGGTTGACGCCAAGCGAGTAGTTTCCGCTTTGGACGACGGGAATCTTCTTCGCCGCCGCTTCAACGGACTGCTGCTCTTCATCTGTAAGGCCGGTCGTTCCGAGAACATACACGACGCCCTCTTTGGCTGCTTTTGTGATGTTTGCCGGAACGGCTTCATGGAATGTGAAGTCGATGACAGCCTCAGTACCTGCGGGCCATGTGCGGGGATAGTCCTCGCGGACGTCGCACTTCGCGACAAGCTCAAGTTCCTCAGACCTATCCACGAGATCGCAGAGCATATGCCCCATGCGTCCCGCCGCGCCAAGAATCGCAACCTTCATCAGATAACTCCCAATTCCTTGAGGGTTTCAGCCATACGGGCGCGGTTGGACTCGGTCGTCTCGCAAAGCGGCAGACGGTACGCAAGGTCAATCTTTCCCATGAGGGCGAGAGCCTCCTTGACCATGATCGGATTCGTGTCGATGAACAGATCGTGGAAGAGCTGATAGTATTTGAGGTGAAGCTCACGCGCCTTTGCCATATCTCCTGCGAGCGCCGTACGCACAAAATCGCTCATCTCTTTCGGAATTACGTCCGACGCAACAGAAATCACGCCAGACGCACCTACGGACACCATAGGCAGCACAAGCGAGTCATCCCCGGAAAGGACCGTGAAATCGGGGCAGCGGCGCTTGATCGCACTCACACGCTCGACGGAGCCTGCAGCCTCCTTGATCGCCACCACATTCGGATGCTCAGCGAGGCGAACCACCACATCAAGCGGAATCTCGCGTCCGGAACGGCCAGGTACGTTGTACAGCACCACAGGAAGCCCAAGATCGGCAACTGTCATGAAGTGGCGGTAGAGTCCCTCAGGATTCGGCTTGTTGTAGTACGGGGTCACCTGCAGACACGCATCGGCGCCACCCATGGAGATTGCGGCCTTCGTGAGCGAAACCGCCTCTGCCGTGGAATTCGCACCCGTTCCGGCGATGATTTTCACACGCCCCTTTGCGAACTTGATCGTCTCCTCAATCACCTTGTGGTGCTCTTCGTGGTTGAGCGTGGGCGACTCGCCAGTCGTTCCTACAGGACACAGCCCTTCAACGCCGCTTTCACACTGCCAATCAACAAATTCCGCCAGCCGGCCATAATCAACCGCGCCGTCCTTTCCGAACGGCGTCACCATAGCGGTAATGGTTCCTTGAAGCTTCATTCTCTTTCTCCTCTACTGAATCGCGTATTATACCATAAACAGAAACACCATCAATCACCGGCAATACCAAAGGCCGTGTGTCGCATTGAGATCTGGATAGACAAAAGCAAACTCATTGTTTATCGTGCACAGGAAGCGATCTGCATCAAAAACGCCGCATAGGCCACATCGACCCTCAGGCACACCGTACACGTCTACCCTGCGACAGCGGGACGATACAGATGCAAAGTCCCCGCTTATGGTTGACACTACACATTCCCTTACTGCACACCAATGATGGGGTCTGTGGCAGAATGAGTTCCGTCAGGATGGATCGTGATGGTCCAGTCAAGAGTGATTGCCGACCCCGGCAGATTGGATATCTTCAGTTCCAGATCCCCGGAGTCCTCGACATTAACCGTATAGAACGGGTTGAACACGACAGAGCGGTTCTCCGCTCCATTGCTGATGAAATGCGGAAGGAGAACCTGTCTCGCTGCCGTTGCCATGCAGGAAAGAGCCATCACCGCCTGTTCCTGTCCTTCCGACCCACAATACATCTCCAGGATCGAACCGATATCCCTGCTGTGTCTCTCGGACTCTTCAATGCGTCCGGAAGAGCCGCGTCCCTCCCGAGAATAGAAAGTCACCTTTTCGAAACGGGGAGAATCGAGAACAACCACAAATTCGTTCTCATTCTTCAGACTCTCCGCCAGACGTTCGGTTGCCTCGTCCAAGCTGTATCTTGGCGGCGGACAAATAACCTGATATAAATGATTCATCTGCGCAGTCAGCTCAGTCATTTCCCTTAACCTGTCAGGAGCGGATGCGGTCGCCTGTCTGAAGCTACGGATTATCGCATTGATTGTCGAGGACTTTATCCGTCTATCGACATCCACTCTAGCGAAAATTCCGTCGGCAACCTTCCCGTATCCGCCGAAACGGACGCCATCAGCAACCTCAGCGTTCAACGCCTCCTTGATTTTCTGGAGCGTCAGGTCGTTCTTGGCACGCGCATCGGCGGAGCCGAAGAATGACGCTATCGCATGACGTTTCCCGGCTCGTTCGAACTCCTGGGTTCGCTCGTTGAACACAACATGGCTATGCGCTCGGCTCGCAGCCGTTAAGCTTGTCAAAAGGTTATTCGCCATAAACGCAACTCCCTTGCCTGGTTCTTGTTTACATTCGGTATATCTGCATCAGCCAGCATGGCGCAGTCGCCTGTGCAGCACTTCAACCTGACATCACTCTTACTACGTCTGCGGATTATACCAAAATATCCACTCAAAAACGATTACCGCAAAAAATCATCGCTAAATAGATTTTGGGTACCACAAACAACCATCGAAACGTCAATAATCCAACCTTTTCTGTCGTTTGCTTCGCGACTTGGATGCTTGGAGCATACCGTGTGGGATGCATATGAAGCGCACAACAACCGAAACCTCCACTTTTTTCTTTTTATCTACAACTCGGTTGAAGTTTTAAGTCGAAGTCCAAGAAAGGAATTTTGCTTCAGGCAAAATTTCCCTCAAGGGAAATTGCACTGTTCATCTTCGACTTCCAACTTCGACTTCAATTCGCATCTCTCTTCTCAAATTCCCCTGTATGGCCTATCGGTTTCTCCTGTACTACCGAAGCACTTTGACTGTATGCCTAAAAGAAAGGGTCTGTAAGGGCAACGCAGAGGGTCAGTATCAACTTTGCAGAGGGTCAGTACGTACTTTCTGCAGGGTCTGTCCCCACAGCAAATGCATTCAAAGGAGATTTTACCACTTAAAAGCTGTCATAAATATTACTTTTCCCAATCCGCCCCCTCGCAAAGAATGGGTTACCCCTGCTTTCTCCGAAAATGCGCGATAGTATCTAAGCCTTTGATTTAAGCAACTGGGAGAAAGGAACTATCGCGTCAAAATACCCGTCTGCCGCAACAACCGGAGAAAGATGTCCATCATAGACAAGGGCAGTTCGGATAGAAACCCCTGCCGGTCTTTTGATGGCACGCACTTTTTTATCCACTTCGTCGATAATCTCTCGACCAATTTCACGACGGCGTTTTATTTCAACAACACAAATCGTTCTGCGAGTCTGTATCAACAGGTCTATCTGACATCCCTTTCGCCCCCGCACTCCCTTGCCCGCCCGTTTCATATATGGCCCAGCCGAGGTGATTACAAGTCCATCCAGATGAAGGTGCGGTATCAGCAGTCGATAATTGTTGACGACAAGATTTTCAAATGCAAGCCCCATCACCGGCTCATAGCCATCCAATTCATCAAGCGATGCAAACGAAAAAGCCCCGTCATCAATAATGTGCTTGTACGGATCGATGAACTTCAAATAGAATCTGGCGTAATTGTCCCGCAAACGAAATCTGCGTTCACGCAGCTCGGTCCCGGTCTCCGGATTGACACGCCCTGTCTCTGCAAGGAAACCGGCTTCACGCAGGTTCTCTATCGATGAGGTAACATCCCCGCCCTTTTCAATCTTCAGAGCCGTTGCAACCTCTGTAGCCGTTTTCGCTCCAGACACAAATGTTTTCAACACGCGTGATGAAAATCTTGATTGCGCGGTAATGACATCGTTGAACATATCATCAAAATCTTCACGCAGGACGCTTTGCGGCGCAAAGCAAAGTCTCTTGATATTTTCAAGCGCAGAAAGCGACGGATCGACCTCCTCAAGATATCTGGGAATTCCACCTGTAACTGAAAGCACATCAACAATTTTCCGCGTATCTATCCGTCCTGCATGTCGCCCCCAGAATTTAACGCATTCCGCTGGAGCAAGTTCGCCAACAACCATATCCAGAGAGCGACGCCCTACATATGCACGATTACGGACTATGGCATCACGTATCCAACTTGAGACGCTGCCGCACAAAACAAGCACAAGGCGTGGATGCTTCTTGAAAAGATCATCCCAAGCGTTTTTCAGGATCTCAGGAAATGTCAATGAATACTGCGCCATCCATGAAATCTCATCAAAAAGAACCACTGTCTGCTCTTGATCGTGCAGCTCCCTGTCAAGCCTGACAAACGCAGAATACCAGTCAGCCGGAGGTGTGGACTCGCAGCCCGTCTGCGCGGAAAGCTTTGCGGCAAAGAACGCCAACTGATCACGCTCTGTCATGCCTGACTTAGGCCTGAGTCCTTCAAGCTTAATGAATCGAGCTCCCGAACGTATCGCAAATTCTTCTATGAGAGTCGATTTTCCAATTCTGCGCCGTCCACGACACGTCACCAAAGATGCAACCCGCTTCCTCCAGAGCCCTAAAAGCTGCGCGATCTCAGACTCTCTACCAAAAAACTCTCTTCTAACCTTTTTCATGCATGGAATTATACTAAACTCTCAATCCGAACACAATAAAAATCCTCACCTATTCTGCAATATGCAATTTAGGTGA
This sequence comes from Kiritimatiellia bacterium, assembly GCA_017936245.1. GTDB lineage: Bacteria > Verrucomicrobiota > Kiritimatiellia > RFP12 > UBA1067 > UBA1731. Next base: position 331 of record JAGBFY010000504.1, on the reverse strand, counting down.
TTACCTCTCGGCCGATTGTCATTCGCACATTGACATGCTAAAGCGCTCCGTAAGCACTTACTCCCTAAGCACTTTCCCTGTATGCCTAAAAGAAAGGGTCTGCAAGGGCAACGCCGAGGATCAGTACATACTCGCTCGAAGGTCTGTACGTACTTCGCCGAGGGCGGCATTAACTTTGCATAGGGTCAGTACGTACTTTTTGCAGAGCCGCTACAGAATCCTGGATAATCAGGAAACGGGAATTCTCATTATCGTCACATCATGGCTTGAGACACCCAATCGGGCATACTATGACCCCATCCTTCCGCAGATAGGCGAAATCTCCATCGGC
>JAGBFY010000503.1 GCA_017936245.1 Kiritimatiellia bacterium | reverse complement strand
TCAGAGACCTGCGCTCATTGAAAAAGCCATGCAACAGATTGGTTATTCTTTTCTGCCCGCAGTCGTAATATACCTTGATTGTCTCAAAATCCTCGAACCTTACATTATTTCCATCCACCCATTCCTCAAGCTGACTTTCAAGTTTGGCAACAATCTGATCGCTCGTGTTGACATACTTTTTATCGACCACAAGACAATGATATTTGAAGTCAACCCCACGAACAAATCCCATCATACGCGAAAATATCTTACGGCGCAAATCCCAGTTCATGAACTCGAAACTGCCATTGGCACGAATAATGGGCGCAGCATGGAAACAAAGATTTGCAATACCCACAGAATCCAAGTCGCGGTTCAAAGATTGGACCTGATTCTCTATCCCCAAACTCTGATCATGCAAAACCAACGTCAATATATAAAATCGGGAAGAGCCATCCAGTTCGCTCAAGATGCCCGATTCATCAACAAATATGCTTAATGTCTTGTTGTTCATGCTTTAAAACGCAAGAGTGACGAGAATCGCTTCCCGTCACTCTGGGCGGAGAACATCCCCCGCATCACGACGATCCCGCCTTAAAAGCGACATCGGAGTGCATTATTGCATATCTCGGTTCACAATGCAAGAACAAATTTTGCAACTCAGTTCCACCATAAAACCGAGAGGGGCAACGTCCCCGTTGCCCGCAACTCCAACCCGAAACCGCAGAAACGCCAAAATCAAACTATCCGCAAAAACAGCACAATACCGCAATCAAATTTCTACTCTTCTTGGGGTCCCACCCCTGAAGTTCCAGATGTTCCGTCAGCCCGCAGAATGCCATCAGCATCTTGACTCGCCGCCAAAAGCGCCGCCGACACCAACGCCACAGCCACCAACAGCATATTTCTTAAAATCATCATATTATCATTTCCTCAACCATTACGCTTATCCAGCAATGCTGAATGTAATTATGGCATTGTATCCTTCATACCTAAAGCAAGATACTTCGAGCGGGCGTAGTCGTAGTATTTGAGATCGACTATCGCCGACTCCGGAATGCCGATGGAGTTGAGATAACGGTGGCGGGCGGCGAGATCCGCGCCGTCCGTACAGTTCGGCACCGAAAGGCATCGCACCTCGATCTTCGCCTTCGCCGCTACAAGACGCTCAAGATTCTTCTTTATGATACGGTTCGACACCTTGGTGAACTTCTTGTGCAGAACATCATCCTCCGCCTTATAATCCGGAAGCCACATATCCACATACGGAAGAAGCGCATCAATCGCCGCAGGCGGCGCGTAAAGCGAGGTGTCCATGCAGGTGTTAAGGTCCTTCTCCTTGAACTTTCTGAAAAGCTCGACCGCCCATTCCCAGAATAACAGCGGTTCGCCGCCGGAAAGCGTAACCCCGCCGCCGGACTCGTCGTAGAAAGCTTTGTCCTCAAGCGCCTTGGCGACAATATCGTCCATAGACATCGGTTTTCCGTAGAGCTTCAGCGCCCGCGTCGGACACGTCGCCTCGTCCATCGTGCATTTCGCGCACTTCCGGCACAGATGCTGAAATCTCGCCCACTGTGGCTTGGAGGATAACGACTCGGGATTGTGACACCATATGCACCTCAGAGGACACCCCTTCACAAAGAACGTGGTGCGTATTCCCGGCCCGTCGTAAATCGCCATGCGCTTCGTATCGAGCATCAGAGGCGTCTTGATCTTCCTGCCGCCGTCGGCCAGCATCGGGCTGACAGCAAACGCCGCCGCGGATGCCATAAAATCCTTTCGTGTGAGCTTCATGATCCCCCTCCTACCGTTCTTACAACTGAAGCATCCTTACATTTCTGAAAGAAACAGTTCCGCGTCCCTCAGGATATGGTTTAGTCTGAAAACCAATCCGCCCGGACGTTACACCGTCAACGACAAATGTGTTAACCAATTTGCCGTCAAAAAAGAACGTGAATCTATTTCCTTCCTTTCTTACCGACACCTTATACCATACTCCGCTCTTCCATGCGGGTGCCGTCTGCCGAGGCATACGTACATCTCCCGCCGCATTGGGTTTTCTGTACGGTTCACCGGCGTTCCGCGCTGCCCGGATGCCGCCAAGTCCCCATCCGTCACCGATATCTACAGTTTTAAGCTGATATTCCATTCTCCTGCGCACGGCGCTCTTTTCTGCGACGTCTTCAATGCAGAACTGAAGTCCACTATCGGCAAAACCACCGCTTTCATAACGCACTTCCGCTGACAGCACGAAACTTTCGTAATCATACCGTTCATGACTCACCAGCACCAACGCATGTGACGCATTTGCGGTAAGAACACCGTTCGTCAGGGAAAAGGTTTCAGTAACGGTTTCCGGCGCGGCATTACGGCAGATAAAGTCCGAAAGGCGCCGTCCCGCAAGAATATCCACACCTGATATGGAACCTTCCGCCCCTCCGGCAGAAACAGCCATTGCCGCAGCAATCGCAACCAATATCATTTGAACCGTTTTTCGCATCCCTCGCCTTTCCCCCAAAGAGTGGAATTTAGGCCTGACCTAAATTCCACTTGTTGGAAATTCTACCTCATGATATTTTCGGCGCGGCGGATATAGGCATCCTGTTCTTCTTTCGTCATGTCATTCCAGCGGACGTTCCATCCGCATACGCGCACCTGGAGGTTTTCATACTTCTCCGGATGCTTCTGCGCATCCCGGAGCTCCTCCGCGCTGAACACGGTAAACTGGATCACGCTTCCGCCGTTCCTATGGTACTGCCGGACAAGCGTCTTCATAAGCATCAGCCCTCTATCCCCAGCGCATACGGAAGGATGCAGCATGACATCCAGAGGATAATCAGCGGGTAACTTCGTCACATCCGACACGGAAAGCGTTGCAATCAACGCAGTTGCGCCTTCTGTATCCACCCCCATTACAGGCGATAGATTCTTGCTCATTTCCTCGCCGGCCTTGCGTCCGTCAGGCGTCGCGCCTGTCCTTTTGCCAAGTCCAATATACTGTCGAGCGCAATGACCGGATGCCAGAAACACCCCGCCGCGCGAATTGGGTTTTCCATTCAATTGCTCCGCATAACAATCAATCAATACCGCACCGAGCGCATTGGCTTCCGCATCATTGTTTCCCCACTTGCGCTTTGATCGAAACATCCTGAGACGAAGTTTCTCGTGTCCTGCCCAATTTGCCGCCATAATCTTTCCGAGATCGGCAAGCGACATCTCGTTTTTCTCATACACAATTTCCTTGACGGCGGTACGCTCAAGCGCAACCTCTACGAGTTTCTCAACGAGATTACGCCTGTATTGGAGGACGAGGGAATCGACATGGCGATCCATCCGGACGATCCGCCGTTCCCCATATTCGGGCTGCCGCGCATCCTGTCCTGCGCCGCCGACATCCGTGCAATGACGAGGGCATGTCCGTCGCCGCACGTGGGCGTGACGCTCTGCACGGGGTCGCTTGGCGCGAACCTTGCGAACGACTGCGTGAAGATATTCCGCGAATTCCACGACCGCATTCATTTCTGCCATTTTCGCAATCTCGTCCACTCCTCGCCGGGATTGTTCCGTGAAAGCGACTCGCACCTCGTCGGTAGCGTCGACATGCCCGCGCTGATGTCGGAGTTTGTCAACGAGGAGATGCGGCGCGGTCGCGAAATAGTGGTACGGCCAGACCATGGGCGAGTGCTTGAAATCGACAAGGGCCGGAAATGCTACTACGGCTATTCCTATGGAGGCCGTCTCGTCGGAATTTCCGAACTGCGCGGCCTCGAAGCCGGAATCAAGTACGCGGTTGGACGCGATTGTGTCCCTTGCGGAAAGTGAGGGGACGCGGATTTGACAGAAAAAAAAAATGAATATACTACGCAGCATTTATTTTCAAAGCCAAGAAAGGAACAAGACCGTGACAACAGGAAAAGCACTCGATGGAAAGTCGTATGCGGGAAATCCGCACGTCCGGTTTGACGAGGTGGAAGTCGCATCGGCGGCAACGCCGAGGCGTGGTTCTCTACTCTACAAAACGAAAACAATACTCGCCGCAATGATGGCGGCGTCTTTCGCTCTCGGCTCGCTTGCCGATGCCAAGACGCTCACATGGAATGGGGCGAGCGGCGCGTCGTGGGAGGGGGCCAACTGGCTTGACGGCGAAACGCCGTCCGAATGGGTCGATGGCGCAAATGCCGTGTTTGCCGCCGCAGCGACCGTTTCGGTCCCAGACACGCTGACCGTCTCAAACCTGACGACCGCCGCCGCCTTGACGCTGACAAGCCCTGTGCAGTCCTCGGAAAGCGACACGTTCCTCTCCAAGACTGAATATGTACTTGTGTTTCCCGGAAAGACGCTTGCTGAGGTGTCCACAATGTCCCTTTGCGCGGTGATGGCCGGCAAGTCGGTTGCGAGCGACGCTAATGCGGATGCGTTTCACTTCAAGGTGGACGGTTCGTCTGCCACCGCCCAATTCCAGAACAGGAACAGCACAAACATACGTTGCGTAAAGGTTGCGTTCGAAGAGAGGACGGACGGCGTGTATGCAAAGGCGATCGGAGCCTGCTACGAACAGACAACGCTTGGCGTTGACCTGGATGCGACCC